>SKKK01000532.1 GCA_007121535.1 Planctomycetaceae bacterium
AGCGGTCCCGGAACAAGCGGTCCCGGAACAAGCGGTCCCGGAACAAGCGGTCCCGGAACAAGCGGTCCCGGAACAAGCGGTCCCGGAACAAGCGGTCCCGGAACAAGCGGTCCCGGAACAAGCGGCCCCGGAACAAGCGGCCCCGGAACAAGCGGCCCCGGAACAAGCGGCCCCGGAACAAGCGGCCCCGGAACACGCGGCCCCGGAACAAGCGGCCCCGGAACACGCGGCCCCGGAACAAGTGGCACCGGAACAAGTGGCACCGGAACAAGTGGCACCGGAACAAGTGGCACCGGAACAAGTGGCCCCGGAACAAGCGGCCACGGAACAAGCGGCCACAGAACAAGCGGCCACAGAACAAGCGGCCACAGACGACGCATTTTCCCAGGCTGTGGCGATCGCCGAAGCAATTCCCGGGGGGGATGCTGCGGAAGATGCAACCCCAGAGGAAGACAGCGTCTCGGCAATGACCGACGCACCGGCGGCGGACACCGCACCCGAGCGGCCTGCGGTGCCAGACGGTGAGCTGACGACGGAGGCTGTCAGCGAACAAGCGGAAACGGCTGCGGGCGCGGCGACCGCCGCGACGGGGGATGCGGCCAAGGAATCGAGCAAGCGATCGAGGCGACGCGAAAAGAAATTGGCCGCCATGTTGACGGTGAAGCGATTGGCCGCCAAGACGCGGAAGGAGTCCAAGAAACGCAAGCGCGAACAAAAGATCGAATCCTTCAAAGACTACTTCGATTATCAGGAACCGCTCAGCAAAATTCCGCCTCATCGATTGCTGGCCATCAATCGCGGTGACCGCTCGAAGATTCTTCGAGTGAAGATCGAAGTGGATACGGATGCCTTGGCGAAGAAGGCAGAGCAGTTCGTGGTGCCACCGGATCATCCTCATGCCGAGTTCCTCCGCGTCCGGTTGCGAGATGCGCTTCAGCGTTTGATCCTACCCAGCTTGGAACGGGAAGTGCGGCGTGAATTAACCGAGCATGCTGAGTTGCATGCGGTTCAGGTGTTTGCCAGGAATCTGCGCAAACTGTTGCTGCAACCACCGGTTCATAACCGCCGCGTCTTGGCCATCGATCCCGGATTCCGTAGCGGCTGCAAGTTGGCCGCCTTGGACGAATTCGGCAACGTGCTAGGACATACCGTCATGCACGTGATCGGCAAGGAGGAAGTGGTACGCAGGGGGCGTCAGCAGATCGTCGAGATGGTTCAGATGTATCACATTCCGATCATCGCCATCGGCAATGGAACCGCTTGCCGCGAGACGGAAAGGCTGATCGCCGACGTCATCGCGAACGAACTGAAACATCGAGACACCCAATACATCGTAGTGAACGAGGCGGGGGCAAGCGTCTATTCGACCAGCGCCGTAGGGCGCGAAGAGTTGCCGCGATTCGACCCGGTGCTGCGCAGTGCCGTGTCGATCGGCCGACGCGTGCAGGACCCGCTTTCCGAGTTGGTGAAGATCAATCCGGCGAACATCGGTGTCGGCTTGTATCAACACGATGTCCGAGCCAAGCATTTGCAGGAGTCCCTGGATGCCGTTGTCGAATCGTGTGTGAATTTCGTCGGTGTCGACGTCAACACGGCCAGCCCGGCCCTGCTGCGATACGTCTCGGGCCTGAACCAGTTGACCGCCCGGCGTCTGTACGAGTACCGTCAGAAACACGGCCCCTTCCGCAGTCGTGACCAGTTCCAGCAGGTGCCCGGATTCGGCGAAGCGACGTTTATCCAATCGGCCGGGTTCCTGAAGATCGTTGGCGGCGACAATCCGCTGGACGCCACCTGGATCCATCCGGAGAGCTACGAAACAGCAAAACAGGTGCTCGACAACCTGGGTGGATCGATCGCCGAACTGGCAACGAGAATCCCCGGAAAAAAGACGGCCGTTCCCATCGCTCAAGGCGCCATGGCCCAGTTCGCTCGGGGCGTGTTGGGAGACATCCAGCACCAACACGAGCATCACGTCAAGCACGAACACACCGCCGATTCCGGTCAGAGCGACGCGGTCGCCGAGCAGCCCGCACTTGTTCCCACGCCGTCGACGGTAGACCAAGCGGACCAGCCGGCGATAGAACAGCCGGTTGCCGAATCGACGGTGCCAGTCGAAGCGGAAGGCCAAGCGACTACTGATTCTCGAGACACCGAATCATCTGCGTCCACTCAGCCAACTGCGTCCACTGAAGTCAGTGAGCCGTCCGAGCCCCCACAACCGTCCGAGCCCCCACAACCGTCCGAGCCCGCGCAACCGTCCGAGCCCGCGCAGCACGCCGCTCCTTCGGAGCCGTCCGAGGCAATGAGGGCAACGGATGAGATGAAGAAAGCGGACGTGTCAGCACAGGCCAAGGCGGAGGAAACCGCGGCAGGGACCACGTTGACCGATCGCGCAGCTCGCGCTGATGCCGCGCGAATGGCCCGGGAAATGGGGATCGGAGAATTACTGCTACGCGACATGTTGAACTCACTCAGTCGACCCGGGCGAGACCCTCGCGAGGACTTTCCCAAGCCGATATTCCGTCGCGAGATCATGAAGCTGGAAGATCTGGAACCGGGGATGGAATTGAGCGGTTCCGTGTTGAATGTGGTGGACTTCGGAGCCTTCGTCGATATCGGCCTACCGGACAGCGGCCTGGTCCACATCAGCCGCCTGGCAGACCGCTTTGTCCGCGACCCTCACGAAACCGTCAGCGTCGGCGACATCCTCACGGTCTGGGTGGTCGACGTGGATAAGCAACGACGCCGCGTGTCGCTGACCGCCATCAAGCCGGGCACTGAAAAGCCCAGCGACCAGCGAAGCGAGCGACCCAGGCACGGCGAACAACGCGAGGGGGGGCGAGGTCGAGGCTCCGGCGGCGGGCCGGCCGACCGCCGGGACGCGCGCCGCGGCGAGGGACGTCGAGACGCCCGGAAATCGCACGCCGGAAAACAACATCGGTCCGGCAAAGGAGCCCCGGTCAAGCAACCCAAACCCAAGCCCAAACCCGTCCGACCGATCACCCCGGAAATGGTCGATGGCAAAGAACCGATGCGGTCCTTCTCGGACCTGATGCAGTTTTTCAAAAAGAAGCAAGATTCGGATGATGAATCCGGATCGAAAAAGAAGAAATAGCCCCCCAAGACCGTACGCCGACTATGGATTTTGACCAAAGGCTCCAGAACGCGATCAACCGAGGACTTCGTCGCGGAGTCGACGAGGCTCAGGCGGAAGCCGCTCGCGGCTTGAGTGAGGAAGAGTACCGAAACTTGCATTCCCGATATCGATTGCAGATGTCCGAGCACATCGAGGTCTGTGTCCGGCGATTGCTGCATCACTTCCCGGGCTTCGAATTCGAAACCATTTACGGCGAGCGGGGCTGGGGGGCCGCTTGTAAACGGGACGATGTCCGATTGTTGGGTCGCGGGCGGCGGAACAATCTATACAGCCGTCTGGAACTGACCGTGCGACCCTACTCGTCCCTGCACGTGTTGGAACTCAGTGCGAAAGGAACCATCCACAACCGGGAGCTTCTTACGCGACAGCACTACCAACCTCTGGATGCCGTCGATCCGAACGCCTTCTTCGAATTGATCGACGCCTGGGTAGTCGAATTCGCCGAGCTTTACGCATCCAAGAGCTAAGCTCTGTCAGAAAAGGAGGCAGACCCTCGGAGGGCACGCTGAAAAACTGGGAACACGGTGTGCCCGATGAGGGCCAGATACCCGAAATGGAGGAGACCTGCGCTGTACCAATATTGGGGTGTTTGTCATTTCTTTTCCCTGATCTAATTTGATCGAGCGGACGTACAGGGAAGCAGGACAAGCGCCCCGGCGGTCGATATAAGAACGGGATCGTTACCTCAGGAGCGTCGTCGAGGCGAGTTCTGAGAGTAGCCACAATACCTTTGTAAGTTGGATGGTGATCAACCATGTTTTGGCTGCGTACTTGGATACTGGGCCTGAAGAGCCTTCTGGTTCATCCTTTGCGATCCCTGCTAACCGTGCTGGGGATCTTTATCGGCGTGGCCAGTGTCATTTGGTTGGTTGCCATTGGTGAGGGGATCAGCCAGGAGGCGCAGCGTCAGATCGAGGGTCTTGGCGCCGACAATATCATCATCCGCAGCGTTCAGCCCTCGGCAGAAACGACGTCCGGATTTTCCGGCCCGGTGCCCTACGGCTTGAAGCGCGAAGAATTCACCATGTTGGTCAACACGATCCCGACGCTGAACAGTGCCTTGCCGATCCGCGAAATCCGCCGTCAGATCAGCTACGGACGGCGGGAACCCATCGACGGCCGAATGGTGGGGTGCACTCCCGAGTACGCTCAGGTCACGCGGTTGGAAGTTGCTCGTGGCCGGTTCCTGACCGATGCCGACGTGCTCGAACGGCACAGCTACTGCGTGCTGGCCGGACGATTGGCCGAACGCCTGTTCCCGTACGAAGATCCGATCGGTCGCCGAGTGTACGTGAACGAGAACAGGACGTATTTCGAGGTCGTCGGTGTGTTGAGACATCGCAGTCCCACCGCAGCCATCGGAGGTTCGTTGGCCGCTCAAGATTTCTCCGAGGATATGTACGTCCCGATCAGCACCATGCGTCAACGGATCGGCGACCTGGTGATCACGCGGCGAGGCAGTTCGATGAGTGCCGAGGTCGTTCAGTTGAATCAGATCACATTGCGAGTCGATTCGGTCGAGAACGTTCGTCAGACGGCCGATTTGGTTCGCGCTACGCTGGGCCTGCCGCTGGACAGGGACGGCTCGGGTAGTGGATCGACGCAAACTAGGGAAGAACCCCGGCGATATCGGCAGGACGTGGCGGTCGTCGTACCCGAGGAGCTGCTGGAACAAGCGCGGGTCACGCGGCTGATGTTCATGGTGATGATGGGGTTGATCGCAGCGATTTCGTTATTGGTCGGCGGAATCGGGATCATGAACATCATGTTGGCCACCGTCACCGAACGCACGCGAGAGATCGGCATCCGCCGAGCGTTAGGGGCGACCAGGTTGCACATCGTTACCCAGTTTTTGGTGGAAACGATCTCGCTGTCGGTCGTCGGCGGGCTGACGGGTGTCGTCTTCGGGCTGTTCTGTCCGGCGATCATGCAGCGTTTCCGCGACCTGTTGCTCACTTGGCGACCGGACCTGCTGGAGAGCCTGCCGGAGGTCGTTCAGACCGTGACTCCGGTTATCGTGCACGAATCGATCCCGGTCGCGTTCGGCATCTCCGTGGCTGTTGGCATCATCTTCGGCATCTATCCCGCCATCCGTGCCGCCTATATGGACCCCATCGAAGCATTGCGTCACGAGTGACTAGTGCGTTGTCCAGGCGAAATCTTGGGGTCGCGATGAGTGAGCGGCACGGCGCTAGCCGCCGTTGGCGTCCAGAAC
>SKKK01000614.1 GCA_007121535.1 Planctomycetaceae bacterium
ATATCAGTCCGCCTTCGTGGAACGTCTGGCGAAAAGTCGCTCGCGAATTCCGTTCAGGTCGTGCTGCCGTTCTATCTCGTCGCGAGTACGTGCAGCGTCCGCCTCGACTTCCGCCAGATACGCGTCGACTTCCGATCGGTGATGCAGATAGTAGTTCACGACGGCATATACGTCCTCGAGGGGCAACACGTCGTAGTCCAGCGCGATCTGCTCGGGAGTGGATCCGGCCAGGAACGCGCGAATGACGCGTTCCAGTGGAATTCTGGTACCTGAAATGCGGGCAACTCGATCGTTCGCTTCGTAAAGGGGTGGAGGATCCGCTTGGATCATCAAATTCACGTTGGTGCTCCTTCTTCAGTTATCTCGACGGGATCTCCCGACAAGCCGCTACTGCGACATACGTTCAGCATGCGAAAGAAGGGACACGTCCAATTTGTGCGCAGCACCTGTCCCTTATTTCGCAGCAACATTTCATGTCTCTGATTGTATGCCGCAGGCCCGATGGTTGGCTAGCCGGGAAACTGCAGCAGTTATTGCCGATCCTAAAGTAGACCACTGAGGCGAGACGAGCCGACCGTCTTCCTTCCGGAGGATGGCGGTCTGCGGCGTGAAGGCGGTGGTCGGACTGGCATCGGCCGGATGCATCGGCCAAGCCTTACCCTTGCCTGGCATCGTCGTCGCCGACCGGGCGGTTCGCGACGAGGGGACCTCGTTGCATTACTTGCCGCCGGCATCGCGACCGGTCTTGTCGCGCACGTCACCAACGCCAGCGACCATGACGGCGAACCGTTCCACAAAGGCCCGGCAGATACGGACGTTTCCATGCTGACCGCCATCGTCCGCATCGCCGTCGCGTGAACGCATTTGCTGGAGAATGGGATCCGGGTTTCGTTGCGGGGCATCATGTGAAGCGGTGAGGGGGCTCGCGCGGACGTTTCTCGTGGCCAATCGTTGGAGACGGGATGCTGGGGGATTGGTTGGCCAACCAGCGCCGCTCGCGAGCTCGGTGCGTTTCCGCCTCACTTCACCCACTACCCAAATGCCAAGGCACTTTTCGAGATCGTCAACAATCTGATGAATCACCGAGGCGTGCGGCATGCCTGTTGGAAAGGCTTGGCTCTGGCACGACTCCAGCCGGATTTGGCGGTCCTCCTGCTGAACACCCGGAAATGGATGTAGCGAAGAGCGTAACGATCCGCCCGGACAAGCCGATGGCATTTGGACTGCGCCCCGACGGAACAGAAATTGGCATACGAGAAAGTTCGAAATCAAGCGAAAACGCGACAAATTAAACACGCCAGACCCGACCCCGTTTCCCGCGCCTGCCGGCCACGGAACGTCAATACGTTGCCGGCAATTGGTTCAGTTCGCGACGGGCGAAATGGCATTGCGCGATTCCTTCCGGACGCGTGTTGCCCGCCGGAGGTCTCAGCCGCGCCAAGTTCGGTAAGTCGTCAGGGTAGCCCATGACCCGGCGGGCGCGAAACGGGCCGCCAGCGTGACGATTTCGATCCACAAACGTCGAAAATGGACGGCATCCGGCGCGTTCATGCGGAGGGCGAGAACCATCCGCCGCGCTTCATCCGTGTGTCCGACGATTTGACCGTCGGTTTGCACCGTCACTGCGCCCGCGAACAACGCCTTCGTCGGATCGGGAATCTGCTGGACGCCCTTCGCCGCATTGCAGCGGCTGCAGAGGTACAGAAGATTGTCGTATTGAAGCCCCAGTTCCGGAACGCGACTCTGCGGCAGGAAGTGATCGATCTCCAACGAAACCGCTCGGTCCCACGCTTCACGGCGCAGGCAACAAACGCATCGAAACGAGAATTCGTCCCGGAGCCATGGGCGGAAGCTCCCCAAGTCGCGGTAGCCTTGCGGCCCGTGCTGCCGAACGTGGGGTTGGTCGGGATACACAAACGGAGACATGCTTCACGCGGGTTCGCGATGGGTTTGTTGTATCAACTGCTCGTGGAGCTTCCGGAGTGCCTCCAGCGGCAAGGGAGCGACTTGTTGGAGGAAATCGTCCATCTCGCGCTGTAGTTGCGCCAGTTCATCGGCTTCTGCGGACGTGAGCTGCCCCGCGATTTCCTTGTCAATGAGTGCGAAGCGGCGCGCGTTCTGAGCCTCGGTCCACTGCTCGAACCGCCCTGAAGGACGCGCGACTTGAGCGTCCGAGTCGTCGTCAGTTGCTGGTACGATCACGTAGCGACGGTGCGTGCGGGGGTGCTCGACCGGCAGCGGACGATCGCCTCGGCGGTCCAGTTCCAGGGCCAATTCAGGGGACAGCTTTGCGATCATCTGGGTTTTTCCATTACGTTTTGGAGGTCCGGGGGGCGTTGATTCCTAAGCGGCCAATCCTGAGTCTGCTACGATGAACCGCCGCCAAGTTCAAGCCGTTGGTTCCCGAAGAGACTTACCTTTCAACTAGCATTGTTTCGATACCTTGCGCCGGAGTCAAGCCGTTTTTTGCCGCCCCACTGACGCGCCGGCTGCTGCTTGTTCGACCGTCGTCAAAGCGACGGATGCGACTGAGACATCGGTTTTCGCGATTCTCTACGATTGCCGAGCCAGGCTGCTACCACCCTGCGTTAGGTCCCGCCCGCAAGAGTGGTGCCGCGTCGCCGTACTCCCGTAGACGGGTCACCGGAGCGCTGGTACGTCACGCGCCTGGATGTTGGCGGATTCGGCGGCAAGCCGTAGCCGACTTTTCCGGATCGACGGGCAGACGGGACCTGTTCGCCCGTCGCCGCTATTGGTCCGCACCGAGCAACTGGCGGACGCGCGCGTGAGGTGGAAGCGGCGACGGGCGCGACCTCTGCGCGAGCGGGCGACGATCCGCGGACGACGAGCCATGATCGAAAACAAACGACCCAAGTTGCTGACCAAGCGCGCACCACACCGGAGGCGAAAGCTTCAACCGCTCCAGGACCGGCGGTGCATCCAGTCGCGTTGAACGGCGTTTCTCAGGCACCGTTTGCCGGGCCGTCCGGTCCAGCAACCGCAGGGAATCCGCCACCGACATGCTGCCTACCGCCGATTACCAGCCGATTCAAGACACAGCGGTCGATTGAACCAAACCCTCCAAGCATAGTCAACTGGGGTAGCCGATAAACACCCGGTAAAAGGCAGTGAAAGGCAGTGTCCCTAAGGCCCTCGTGCGCTATCCTTCCTACCTTTCCTGAATTGCCCAGTATGTACTCCTGGCCCATCTATTCCTCACCTGGGGTATCCGATAACCAGCCGGTAAAAAGCAGTGTCCCCATCTCCCCCTCGTGTCCCCATCTCCCCCTCGACAATACGACATTGCAGCCGGCACCCCCCACAGGAACGGCAATCTACCAGCAAGAGACGGGAAAAAGGTGGTGGACGAAATAATAAGCCTCAGTAAGCCTCCAGGAGGGTTGCCGTTTCGGAGTAGGGCGTTCAGAATTCTAATTAACCCAAAAAAGTTCGATCTCGATGCAGTGACACCCGAATAGTACGTCAGGGTCTACCTTAATATGGTATTTCAACATATTTGGCGACGTAGTGACACAGGAGCATCTGTGCAACTGTCCTAACCCAACGTTTCAAGGAGAGAAGACAAATGCTACGACTTATCCACCTTTCCGACATGCATTTTGGCGGTGGCCGAAGCCGCTTAATGAACCGGGTCAACAAGTTAGCTCGTGTCGGGACGATGCAGCTTCCCGATGAGGTTGTGGCGATCGCTCTTCTTTTCAACGGTGACTTTACCGAAAAGGGGCAGCCAGCGCAGTTTGCGAAAGCTCAGGAATTCATCGAAGGACTCTATGCTCAAATTAAGCTCAACGCAAAGAATCGATCAATACACTGTTTTTTGACACCAGGGAATCATGACTGTGATTTCTCGGAGGACCAAGTATTACGAGATCTTGCACTACAGCACTTGAAACCCGAACGGCCCACACAATCGCTCGAAGACGCAGCGTTAGGCCCACTAAAGAACTTCTGGCTGTTTCAGAAAGAACTGAAGGTCCCCATATCATCAAGCCTCAGTAAAGATTCCCCTTACGTAAGTTCATTTGAACTCTGTGTTAGCTGAAGTGGACCCCAATATTTGGACCAGGCGTTAAGATAGACGGAACGCTCTTTGACTGGTAGACTCAGCGTCAAACCCAGGTATCAATAGCGAAGGAAAAATCATGGTACGGAAACGCGACCGGCGATCAGCCCAAACCATCTGAAGAACGCTCGGCGACCTTGGACAGTCCAGATCGGCTGGATTGGGACGTTTGCCTGGATACGCCGCCGCCACGTCGCTCCGGGACCATCAAAGTCCGATTGAACTTCCGCGGTCGTGGTAAACCGTTGCCGCTAGCAGATCCGGACGCCCCGGACGACGACTGATCGTCCTCTCCCAGACCTGCGATCTGGTCAAAGGGCGGGAGAAACTGACGGAAGTTCTGTTGTGTTCCGTTTGGAGCCGATCGGAGTTGACAACAGGCCATCTCGCGACGCCCAGAGGAATGGAGGACGCGCGGCGCGGGAATCTGCCCGGATTTCATGTGCTCGCGGAATGTAGTCTCGCCGGACTGCAGCGTGAAGTGCGCGTCGTCGATTTCCGCCGCGTGTACTCGCTGCCGGTCGCGTTTCTGCGCAAGAAGACGCTGCTTGATGGTCGTCGGCTTCGCTTGTTGCCTCCCTACCGCGAGCACCTCTCGCAAGCGTTTGCCCGGTTCTTCATGCGAGTGGGCCTGCCGGTGGACATCCCGCCCTTCAAATAGGCGCTACGTCCGAACCCGAAGTGCAAGCAAGGAAAGAGTTTGGTTCACTCGCTGACGCTTCGAAAGGGCATAGGGACAAAGCTCTCAGCAGGATGGCTTGGAGGCCACCCATGCTGGATAACGGGGCAGGAAGGTCTGGCTTTCGCCTTGATTGGCTAGCGGCGACTGGGGACGGGAAAGGAGATGCAGACCAGGCGAACTGCCGTTCGCGTGCGGAAAGGCACCACGGACTGATGGCGGCATCGAACCGCGTTTGACCGGCACCGTTTGCCGAGCCGTCCAGTCGGACAACTGCTGGGAATCCGCCACCGACATGCTGCTCAGCACCGATCAACAGCCGATTCAAGACACGGTGGCCTTTCGAACCAAGCCCTCCAAGCATACCAGACGCGTCACTTGGTCTTACGCCAAATCAATTGGGGACCGTCCATGATCAACGACACCGAGTTGATCACGTTGCGTCCCAGGATTCCGTGGCTTCCTTCGACGATCAGGAACTGTCCGCGAAACACCTTGCCGAGAGTATCGATCAGCATCGCCACGTTGTCCACGGACACGCCGGGGGTCGGCGAGCGGACTGTGACCGTCGCCAAAGGCGGGGGTGGATCGAAAAGCGTCGCGTCACACGCGGGCATCTCGCACCTGTTCAACTTCCATGGCGAAGTCCTTCGACTGTTTTGGCTCAGCGAGACGCGGCGTGTACACGTGACCGGTAGGGGGTTGGTCGTCCTCCGGAACCGTCACCAGAACACGGGATCGCTCGGTGAGATGCAACGGCTCAGAAAGGCGGATTTGCCCGTCAATAATCATCCCCTCGTAGGTTCTACCAAACATATTATCGACCCAACTACAAGTCCCTGGACGGTGGTAAATGCAAAACGCACATCCCGTCATTTTACGCATCCCGCCGGGACAGTCCACCCCCTGCCGTCCAGCCAGCCGCCGCGTGGAGATAAGGGCATAGCCCCAACGCCGTTTCCCAGTCCAGCAACTGCAGGTAGTCCGTCACCGACATGCTGCTTAGCACCGATCAACAGCCGATTCAAGACAGAGCGGTCTATTCAACCAAAGCATCCAAGCATCGGCATGTGTACCGCGAGCAGGTTTGTCGTATAACGGATTTCAATCCGTTTCCGCAGCAGCGAGATAAATTTCGCTTTACTAGTGCCCCCCGGCGAACTCCCGCAGGATTGCTGTGAGCGTCGCATCCGAGTAGAATTGATCGAATGACACTCGCCTTCGACCAATACGGAAATCTACCGCCGGGCGTTCATCGCATGTGTTGCCAGGCTTTGAGACTGGATTGGAGGTAAACTCGGTGGATTGGCCGTTCCTGCAAATTCTGATCGCTGCCGACGACGAAGATTTCGAACGGTGGGCGAGGAGGGATTTTGGGACCGACCGACGAGGCCGAGCGAAAGGGGTTGTGGAGGTAATTCTATGACAGAGTACCTGGATGCTCAGGGTTACGAACAGACCAAGGTGAAACTCGCGGATTTGGAGCGGCGCGAGGCGGAGATCGCCGCGCGGACGGATTTGGCGGCGACGCATCGCGAGCAGGTGCTGCTGTCCTACCAGCAGATGATCGGGCAGTACCGACGGGAATTGAAGCTGTACGAAGCGCAGCAGCAGCACGCGGCGCCCGGGGCTTGACCGCGCTCCGTGGTCGATTGTGCCGCATCGATCGCTGTTGTTTGCTGCATTCTTGTCCGTCTTGTGCCGCACGACGGACAGGAATGTCCATCCTACATGATGCCAGGAGACTCGTGCCCACGTGCTTAGGGTCGGCGAATGAACTCCTGTCGCGTTCACGAATGGGGTCGGGGCGTCGCCAGTTACTGACAAAGTTCTGCCAGACGGCGATCCCGGGCGCGATCGTCTTGCCGCCGGTTTTCTGCCCGAGCGACGGTCCTGCAAATGGCCGCCATGCTCACGCTGCGAAAGTTTGTGCCGATCGCTCCCACCGCTTCATCGGTCACGCGATGCGCCAAGTAGATGGCCGCGGACCGCGTCTCGTTCCCGTGACGGGGGCTCCCGCACAACTCCGCCAGTTCCACGCCACACGCTTCGCTCACGGGCCCCGCGACGTCCTCCACGCAAAGACCCGCCATCCACAGCGTGTCGCCTCGCGGTCCAGCAGTTCCAGCCAGCGCTGCCGGTCCCGGTCGTCGCGCACCACGCTTCGCCGCTGCCAGCCCCGGCTGGTCACGTGATACACGCCGTCCTCGATATCGATCCGCAAGGGCCCAGCCATAATACCCCAAGCCTGTTTGTAGGAAACGTTAAATATCAAGACCTGACCCCATTCTCGACATTCTCGACAGACCGACGCCTCGTCGTGTCCGACACCGGCTCGCGAGCCGGTCCCCCCGCACTGGTTGATTGCGCTGGCTAGACCAAGTTTGCATAGTTGCATTCCGCCGGCGGATTGGTTATGCTGGCTCCAAAACGGCCGACCGCGCGGCGACAATCCGCCGCGTCACGGGACCGTCACGGCAAAGCCTCTTGCCGCCACCAGCCGGGCAAATCTGGCGGTGGTATTGAGCGGAAGGATGGCAGGAGCCGGTCACGCTGTGACGGGAGTACGGAGGTATTCGAGACGAAGGGGCGAAGCGATGAATTTGGCTGTTTGCATTGAATCATCCGGCGGCCGGTTCACGGCCTCGTTGCTGGGTGCGCCAGACGTTTGTGCGAGCGCCGCTACAAGAGAGGTGGCGATCACGGAACTCCGCAGAGTCGTCTCGGAACGGGTGACCCACGGACAAATTGCTTCCCTGGAGATTCCGCCCTGTTCCGTCACCGACTTTATCGGTATCTTTCAGGATGACCCGACGCTGGATGAAATCTGCCAAGAAGCGTACCGGCAACGGGATGCGGAGCGGCAGCCATGATTGCGTACGACACGGATGTCCTGGTCGAATTGCTCAAGGGGCATCCGACGTATGCCGCGAAAGCCAGAGCGATTCCCAAGGACGAGCAGTTCGTGCCGATCGTCGTCGTCGAAGAGATTCAGCGGGGGCGCCTCAATAGCATTCGACAGGCCGAGGCCGGCAGAGGTTCGATCTCGCTTGAGCGGGCGTATGAGTTGTATGAGCAAACCTTTGTCGCTCTGCGCAGCATGCCGCTTCTTTCCTACACGCGGGTCGCTGACGTCCAATTCCAGGCATGGCGGCAGCACAAGATGCGCGGTTCGACGCATGATTTGCGGATCGCCGCCATCTGTGTCGCTTCCTCCGCAAAACTAATCACCCGAAATCGCCGGGATTTCGAGCAGCTTCCCGGACTTAGTATGGAATTCTGGGAGTGATCCCGACGGTCAGAAATGCAGAAATGGGGTCAGGTCTTGACATTTAACTTTTCTTGTGAGGGGTCCACGCCACACGCTTCGCTCACGGCCCCCGCGACGTCCTCCACGCAAAGACTCGCCATCCACAGCGTGTCGCCTTGCGGTCCGGCAGTTCCAGCCAGCGCTGCCGGTCCCGGTCGTCGCGCACCACGCTTCGCCGCTGCCAGCCCCGGCTGGTCACGTGATACACGCCGTCCTCGATATCGATACGCAAGGGCCCAGCCATAATACCCCAAGCCTGTTTTAGGAAAGGTTAAATATCAAGACCTGGCCCCATTCTCGCCGGACGTTTCCATGCTGGCCGCCATCGTCCGCATCGCCGTCGCGTGAGCGGGTTTACTGGGGAACGAGGTTTCGTTGCGGGGCGTGATCGCGAGGCTTGAAGCTTATCCAGTTCGGGTCGGTCTTGGGGAAATGGGGGCAGGCTTTCAGGAAGCCCGGCGAAATGTGAAGCGGTGAGCGGGCTCGCGCGGACGTTTTTCGCGGCCGATCGCTGAAGACCGGATACTGGGGCGATTGGTTGGCCAACCAGCGGCGCTGGCTCGCTCGGTGCGGTTCCGCCTCACTTCAGCCACTACCCGACACCGGCCGGGCGGCCGACAGCGACAACAACTTGGAAGCCAGATGCGGACAACGCATCCAGGGACGTGCAACCTGTGCCCGCCACCTACTCCCACTTCGTTGACTGTCCATCCTGTCTACGCCAAATGGGCGGTTAAGCGAATTCTTACCGTTCCTAGAGCCTAAGTCCCTTCCTCACAAAACTTTACAACACGCCACCCCCCGGTTTAACGAGTGTAACGTGGTCGAGGGATTGACAGAATTTCTCCAACTAGTAACTATCAAATGGACCCGACAACGGTTGCTCGCACGTTGACTCGTCAGGCCGGCAGAACCAAAGGCCACAAAGTTCGCCCAATGTGCGGTGACCAATAGGCCGAACGCAATGATAAGGAGGGGGGCCGTGGCGGAGACAAGCGGTACCACCGGGGGGGGGTAGCATGCCTCCGGAGAACGTACGCGAGTTGGTCGACCGTTGCCTCGACGGCGATCAGTCGGCTTGGCGCTGGCTGGTCGAGCAGTTCATGCCATCGTGCTGGCGCAAGAGACCTTTCGACGCGGACGACGTCATGCAGGATGTGTGCGTCGTTCTGGTCCGTAAGCTGCACACATGGAACGGCTCTGACGCGGAGAGCCTTCGGGCTTGGATCGGCAAGATCATGCGGCGCGAGGCATACCGTAGCGGCGGACGATCGAGGCGAACGCTAAAGGATTTCGAGGATGAGGGCACTGGTTTTCTGGAGTCGCTCCGCAGGTTTGAGAGAGAGGAGGAACACCGGGAGACACAGGACATAGTGAGCGTCCTGCTTGAGCAACTCCCAGAACGGGAAGGGATGATCGTTGAAGGCGTTCTGGCAGGGAAGACCTACCGTGTACTTGGCCGGGAGCTTGCAGTCTCCAAAGACACTGTGGGAAACATGGTAGCCGCGGTTCGCAAGCGGCTGCGGATAATCTTCCCGGAAGGCTGCGAGAAATCCCAGAATTCCGCTAGACAAAAACCGCGTGCGCGCCCTCTATAGCTGGTAGGGGGGCGGCAGCGGAACTTACATGATCCCTCGTGGTTTTCGTTGATCATTGCTAGTTTGTTCGACATGCAACCGCCTCCGTCAATCGGAACTAGATCGGGTGGAAGGATCAAATGCCAACCGCGTGTTGCGAACCAAGGCGCATCCTCCAGTGCATCCCCGCGAAGGGATTTCGCATCGCTTTCGCGCACGTTCGCGTGCTGCTGGGGGTGGTGTTGCTTGTGGCGGCGTTGCTCAAGGGACATCTTTTGATGGGCCGAGCGGAGATGTGGACGTGGTCATGGGACGCGGCTGAGGTTTTTTTCGAGATTGGGGCCTCGGTTTGGCTGTTTTCTATGAAGTGGCCGTCTGGAACGTGGTGGGGGACGTTGGGTTGCTTCGGCTGTTTCGGCGCTGTCGCGACAACAAAGCTTCTTGCCGGTGACTCCAATTGTGGTTGCTTTGGCTCGGTTCCTACACCGCCTTGGGTTGCGTTGGGAATCGATGTGCTGGCGATTGCCCTTCTCCTGAGCACTTATCGGGACAGCAAGTCCCGGCAATCTGGAGTGCCGAGAGGCTCGCTACGCTGGGGTCTGGCGATTGGATTCGCGCTGATCGTAGTGTTGGCAATGCAGGCTCTTCTTGCTGTTTCCACGGCCGACTCATCGCTGACGGTGCCGGATCCAGCCCAATGGGTTGGACAGCAGCTCCCATTGCTGGGCAATATCGACGTAGGTCCAGAGCTTGCATCCGGCAACTGGACTGTGATTCTGCACCGACACGGGTGTTCGAAATGCGGGGATCTGTTATCGGAGTCGGAATGGCGGGTCCGTGAGGCCAGCCAGGCGATTGCCGTGGTGGAATTGCCGCCGCGCCGCTCGGAATCCAGCAATGCCAGCTGGCCGAGGGGAATCCTCGTTGGTCATCTGTACGGCCGTCACTTCGTTACGCTGCCGGCCCCGCTCGTCGTTCAGATCAGCGAAGGGCGCGTCGTATCCACTGGAGATCGGTTCCCACCCAGAGAAGATGGGGCCTCTACGGCTGCGAGTGGTCGCACTGCCCGCTGCCGCAGCTTGGGGGTGCTGGAGGAAGAAAATGATTGACACCGCGGTTCACCCGGTTGCGAGTGAGTTCGGCCAAGTGGTTTCACCCGCGGGCGCTCGAGCGTCATCCTGGCGCTCGTTCATCCTGCAGGTCTCAGGCATTACACTCCTCTTCGTCTGCCTGCTCGGTGGTTACGCCCGTTGGCAGACAGGCTCCCTGGCGTTGGTTTGGCCCTATTTGGCAGGACAGCGACTATTGTTCGAGCCAACGAGGATCGGCCTCGGCGACATACCGCAGGGAACGCAATCCGTGGAAAGAGAAGTCAGGGTTATCAACTCCGGCTCGAAGCCGCTTCGGGTGCTTGGCGGGCAACGAAGCTGCGCGTGCGTCGCTCTTGATGAATTCCCCATCTTGATTCCCGCCGGCGACGAAGCGCGGTTGCGACTGGGGATTGGGATGCCGCGCGAGCCGATGGCATTCGAGTACTTCATCAAGTTTTTTTCCGACGAGTCAGGCTTCTCGCCGGTTGTCATAACGATCAGGGGTTCCATCCCTTAAATGTCCCAAGGTTGCCCGGGGCAACGTCTGTCCTGGGTGTATTCCTCAGGCCCTTTGATAAGGAGGCGTAAGATGATGACGCGACGTTTGGTTGGAAGGGCGTTTCTCGCGGTAGGGGTGTGTCTACTGCTATTTGCGCTGGGCACCTCCCAAATTAATGCCGGTGCCTAGGCAACACTTGGTGTGCTGGGGGAGGATGTGTTGGCTCGACTCCGCCTGGATGCGATGATAGGATCTGTACTGGCGAAACGTGGCTCTACTGTTATCAGTGTCAATGCCAAGCGAATCCAATTTACCCTCCCAAATGCAACTGCACGTACTGATTTTTCGCAACAGGAGGGTATTTCCAAAAGAGCCCGTAAGAAACCGACCTGCCCTCGGAGATACCGATCCGCGGGGGCGGTTTCGTTGCGGTTTCTATCCTGAGTTGACGATTATGGACTGTTGGGACGGGCGACGGATGTGCGAGTTCAGTGTTTATTGCCGGAGTGAAAACTGCCATGTTTTCTAACTGCTGTTCAGCTTCGATTCATGGGTCGGACGGGATGCACTCGAGATCGAATGTGTGTAGGCGGTCCCAGCAGAAGGTTACAGATCCGTTCGGGTGCAAGTCGTTTTCCGATGGGTCAGGCTTCTCGCCGGTTGCCATAACGATGAGGAGTTCCAGCTCTTAACTGTCCCAAGGTTGCCTGGGGAACGTTTTGCCCGGGTGTATTCCTCGGTCCCTTTGATAAGGAGGCATAAGATGATGACGCGACGTTTGGTTGGAAGAGTCTTTCTCGCGGTAGGGGTGTGCCTACTGCTGTTGGCACTGGCCACCTCCCAAGCCACTGCAGTGTGCCCAGGCAGCAAGGATTGTCTTGATGGAGGATGTGTCGGTTCGACTCCGCCTGGGTGCGAGGAAAGGTTATGCCGTGGCGGGCCTATCGACTGTTGGTGGTGTCGATGCGTTGCGAATCCAATTTACCCTCCCAAGTGCAACTGCATCTGAATTTGCGCAACAGGAGGGTATTCGAAAAAGGGCCCGTAAGAAACCGTCCCGCCCTCGGAGATGCCGATCCGCGTGGGCGGTTTCGTTGCGGTTTCGAAGATGACGGGAAATGCGCAATCCTTGTCCCGTTTCCCGTCTTTCCTTCAGCGCAACGCCGTCGTATTGGTGAATGGACGGTTATAGACTGTCGGGACGAGCGACGGATGTGCGACTTCATTGTTTATTGCCGGAGTTAAGAATGTCGCGTTTCCTACTTGCTGTTCAGCTTGGATCGGTGCTGTGTTGCCTTTCGGTGCCGGTTCTCCCAGCCCAGGAACATAACCCTCAGTTGCAGGATCGCTTCATCCATGGGGTCAAACAGAGTTGGGAGAAGCTCCAACACATCTCATTCCGCGCCCGATGCACGTATACTGGTAGCGACAGTGCTTCGGGCAAAGTTGAAACCAGGGAATATGAAATCGGTATACGGGGTCCGAATGGACTGCAAACCGGCGTGAGAGATGGAGTTTCCTTTGTTCAAGCGCGCAACGATGCGTATGCCTTTATGCTTCATCGTTCGGCGGCAGGAACCAGCCTGCAGTTCGTTGAACGCATAGGTGTGGATGCTTCCATCGACGCGAGGATTGCCGCCATAGAGGAACAGCCTCGCGCAATGGCACTCGCCGCCTACTATCTTTGGACGGAGCCGTTGGCTCACGTGCTCCGAAGGGATGCATTTGAAATCGAACGTGTGCATGCGCTACGAACAGAAGATCACGAATTCGTTCGCGTCGAATTCAACTACGCCATTGACGATCCGTCACAAAAAGTCCACGATCGATTTTCCGACGGATACCTCGTCTGTGATCCTGCGCGGCACTGGATCGTGAACGAGTACGGCGCCACTTTCCTCAACCTCAACGATAATGCTACTGGGCTGCTGAGAACGGTCTTGGAGCATGGCGATGCCATTGGCGAAATGCCTGTTGCCACAAGGATCTCGCAGTCAATGGTCCGCCGGGACGTCAATCATACGAGCGAATCAGTGATCACGTTGGAAGTCATCGATCGGGACCTACGCGAAGAGGAGTTGTATCTGAGCCACTATGGGCTGCCGGAGCCGGACTTCGGAAGAAGTTGGTTTAGAACATGGGGCTGGTATTTGATTGTGGGAATTGCGTGTATTGCCATCGGAGTCATCCTTATCAGGCGGGGGCAGGTGGCGCGGTGACGGCTCCGGCGGACGCGTCGACCATAGGATCGCATAACGGTCCCGCATCCGGTTGCGAAGCTGGAGGAACGGTGACCGCCTGGGTGCCACGCACCTCGGAGAGAACGTTCACACCGAACTTGCCGTCGCCCGCCAACACCGCTTGGGTTGTGCATGCCGCCGCCGTCTGTGTCGGGGCAATTGCGGCTGTCAACGGATGGGATCTGCCATTTGCGCTGGCAGCCATAGTAGCCATTGTGGCTGGCAGGGCGCGACAGTTCTTGGCGATCGCCTCAGTCCTGCTGTTTACGGTGTCCTTTCCGCCGTTTTCCTGGCCGGCATGGTGGATTTGCTTGGCGCCACTGATGTGGATCTGGCGCGACCGAGCCACGAAGCTAAACAAGTTCCAGCTTGCCGCAGAAGCTGTGGTGATAGGATTCTCGATTGGTTGGTTGTCGACGGGATTCGTACGTGCCGTGCTGCCGTCATGGGGATGGCTGATTCACGCGGTTGCATGCCTGCTGTTTAGTCTACGGGTTGTGGCCATCGCGATCGCGGTCCGGTTGACTCGCAACAGACCGGTCGTCGTTTCGGCCTTCGCATGCAGCTTGGCGGCTGTGTTCGCGGAGTTGTTCGAGGCTTGGTGCGGCGGTGTCTTGTGGGCGGCCACGAATCTGGCGTTGGCCGTGGCCGACAAACCTCTCGCTCAGTGGGCACATTGGATTTCGCCTTTTGGAGTCTCGGGTCTGCTCTACTTGGCGAACTTCCTTTTCGTCCTGGATCACGCGTCGAGCGGATGTCGCCGCTGGCTCGGAGTGTTGCTCGCGGCAGCGGTTTTGGCAACGGCCTGGGCGGGTGGAAGCTGGATTCAGACAGCGGCGCGGACGCCGCTGTCGTTTTCCGTCTTGCTCGTGCAACCACACATCCGGGGAGGGGGGGTTGGCCAGCCTTGGCGTCCGTGGTTGGTGCTTGATCGGCAGACTCGCAGGGCATTGGCAGACACCGGCGGCGTCGACTTGGTCGTGTGGCCGGAAGCCTCCCTCAGCGCGAGCTGGCATGTTGAGCCTGGTGCGCAAGTCGTGGATCATTCCACACGGCTCACTATCGCGGACTTTGCAAACACACTAGTGCCTCAGTACCAGACCAACTGTCTGGTGGGGGCGGTGATGCTGGAACGCGGCACGGTGGATCGTTATGGGTTGGAGGTGAGCGAAGTGCGGCGATACAACTGCGCATACCTCGTCAGTCGATCAGGTGCTATTGCCCACCATAAAAAGCTCCAGCTTGTACCACTTCTGGAAGGACTCCCTCGCCCGTTGGATCACGTAGCGATTCGTCGGCGGGTACTGCCGCTAATCGGCTTGAAGGCACCGCTCTCGCCGGGTCGCGAATATCGCCCGCTGGCATTCCGGGATCGGGCGGGGAACCGGCACTCGATTGCGGTCGCGGTGTGCTACGAATCCTTCTTCCCGTGGTTGCCGCAGTATCATGATCAAGAGGTTGACGCCATTGTCCATCTGGTGTACGATGGTGATACTGCCGCACATCCTAGCGTGATCGAGCGGCACGTTCGGGCTTGCCAATATCGTGCGATTGAAACTCGAAAATGGAACCTCGTTTGCTCAACGTGGACCGGAAGCGCAATCATCGATCCATCCGGAAAGATCGTTGCACAATTGCCGACGAAAGCCGGCGTCTTGGCCAGCGGTGTTGTCCCAGGGAGCGAGAACGCGGGGTACTGAGTTCGACTTGTGAACCTTTCGGGGAACCGGTCATGACAAAATCCCAGCGTCTCGGTTTCACGCTCGTCGAGCTGCTTGTGGTTATCGCGATCATCGGTGTGCTGGTTGGCTTGTTGTTGCCCGCGGTGCAGCAGGTCCGCGAATCGGCTCGGCGGGTGCAGTGTTGTAACAGCCTCAAGCAACTGGGCGTCGCGCTGCACCACTACCACGACAGCCATCGTGTCCTGCCACCGGCAATGACTTGGCGAGGTCGCGGCGAGCCGCTGGGAGGCGGGATATTTCCAATCGGCACCATCGATCGAGTCGCGCTGGGAATTTCGCCCGGGGTCGAACCGGATCGACTCCACGCGAATTGGGTGATGCTGATCCTGCCCCACTTGGAGCAGACCGCGCTGCATGCCTCTTTCGATTTCCACAGTCCCGTCGACGATCCTTCTCAAAGAGATGCGCGCACCGTCGACTTGCCCATCATGAGGTGTCCAAGCGACAGTCAAAACCGTGTTCCCTACGAGCGAGCGCTACTGGCCGGCGCGTCCGGTCACCTGTATTCGCGCGGAAACTACGGGCTGAACCTCGGTGCGGATGATCCGTGTTTTTCATTTATGCCGAATTGCCCGAGTGGGTTCAGCGCGGATACGAACGATCTGATCAACACCACCACCAAGGTGTGGGGTACAGGCGTCGCAGGGGTCAACGTCTCCTTCGGCTTCCAGAGATTCAGCAATGGCCTGTCAAACATAATTGCCGTTGAAGAACTGCGCGCCGGTATTGATCCCGTGGATCCGCGAGGCACCTGGGCCTTGGGATTCGTGGGCGCCAGCCTGACGGCCGTCCATCCACAAGGGCCGAACGCCGGAAGCGACGCCATCAATAGCTGTACTCTGCTGACGTTGACTTATTCCGCAGCGGAATTGGAGCGGCGTCGTATGCCCTGCTCAAGTAGTGTGATTCCAGGAAATTGGGGCGCGACCGCACGCAGCCAACATCCGGGACTGGTCAACGTCTTGCGGCTGGATGGGGCGGTCGAGCCCATCGCCGACGCCATCGACCGAGAATTGTGGATCCGTCTGCATTCCCATGCGAGTCGTGGTCCGTAAGAGGTTGAAACGCCATCTGATCGGGGATGAAAGCGGTGCGAGGTTCTTGGCCGGGCAGCCCGAAAACTCTCGCTCGGATGATCGTCGCCGCCTCGGTTGTAGAACTCCATCACTTCTTCCAACGTGGCAAAGACTCCGTTGTGCATGTACGGCGCGGTGTGTAACAATTCCCGAAGCGATGGCGCGCAGAACTTGCCGCGATCCGCCTGGCGCTTGGTCACGTAGTACAGGCCATCGTCCCGGGTGGCCGTGCGATAGATTTCCCGCGGTACGCCTTTCGACGCCAACTGAAGCCGATGGTGTTTCGATTTCCAGTTCTGGCAGCGGCAATACGCCTGCAACGCACCCTGAAGCGGCTCCAGGTGCGACAAATACCGCTCCGTTCTCAATGCGTCCGAATTACTAGCCACCGCCTCTGCAACATCCCCATCGATACATGGAAAAGAGTCGAGCTGCCCGTTTTATTGCACTGCGGCCGATTTTTTCGAGAGTTTTCCAAGCCCAAGCTGTTTTGGTGACGACGAACTTTGTTTCCAGTATCAAGGCTCGAGCTTCGCGCCGCGTTGCAGGCAGAAAGCCGCGATCCGGGTTGGATGCATGAATGCGTTGGATCATCGCGAGATTCTTCAACTCCCTTGGGCACTGCTTCCTGCTTCGTTTATCGAGTCCGGGTCCCATTCGGCGAAGACCTCGTCCAGACTCGCCAACGAGTGGGAATCCCAGAATCTGGGTTCGAAAGTGTCTCGTTCCCGAAGACGAAGCCGCTCGAAGTCCCGTTCCCGGGGCTCGACGGTCGGAAACGGCGGGTCATCCGAATCGGACGGAGTTCGATCGGGTTTGATCGCCGGTCCGACAGATGGTTCGATCGTCGGCGGCCCGATTCGTTCGGTCAAATGCAGGGCGGCAACGGCTATGCTGCTGTTTGCTTTCGCTTCGGCTTCGGCTTCTGCTTCCGGTTCAGGTTCAGCTATTGCTTCGGCTTCCTCGATCAATTGACTGTTGATGTAATTGATCACCAGCAGCACATCTTCGGCCGTCACGAACCCGTCGTTGTTCACGTCAAGATACGGCGGCGGCAGTGGGGGCGCAGGCGGTAGCTGGGGAGCGTGGGG
>SKKK01000128.1 GCA_007121535.1 Planctomycetaceae bacterium
ACGCCACTTCTCCCTTGCCGTCCCCGTGGGCTTCTCCCTTGCCGTCCCCGTTCGCTTCCCCCTCGCCGCCACCGTTCGCTACTGGACGCCAGGCGTCTGGGAAGCTGGACGGAAAGACCAGCGTCTGTTCGCCCGATTGCACGGCAGCGCGAGTCTTGTTGAAGTTGGGCGCGAAGAACGCCAGGTCGCCGAAATCGACGCGGCCGGATTTGTCGAAATCCGCCCACCAGACAAACGGCGGTTCGGAAGTGGAGGCCGCTACGGTCTTGCCAAAGGCGGCAGCGAAGAAGGAAAAATCTCCGAAGTCGATCTGATCGTTGTCGTCGATGTCGTAGACCACCGCCCATAACTCGGTGCCCGGCGATTCGCCCAGTGCCGCCAGGCTGGTATCGGCACCGGCCAGTCGCGTCAGTCCGCTCGCCAATGCCATCTGCATGTCGTACGGACCGATGTTCCGGCTTTCTTCGTCCACCGGCACGTCGTCGTCGCCGGTCGAAACAAAGCGGACTCGGGCCAGCAGCACGTAGCCTTCTTGGCCGAGCCCGCCTTCGTCCGTGCTGCCGCCGATTTGATCGACCCGGCCCAAGTTGTCTTGGATCTCGCCAGTGAGGTTTTCTGTAAAGGCCGGCCCGTATTGGATTTCCCGAACCGTCAGATACTCGGCGTGGTAATGCAGATCCACCATCGCTTCGGTGATGCCTAGGGTCGTCGTCTCCGGCGTACTGACCCAGATCTCCACCCAGAACGACTGCCATTCGTGCACCCAGACCGCACTGTTGGGCAAGCTGACCACCTCGCCGTTATCCCCGATCTCGCTGGGCTCGTGGATAATCGTCATATCGATCCGCGTGGCGATGATCTGGTCCACCGTGATCGAGGCGGTTCGCCAGGCGGTGCTGAACGCCGTGGCATCGCCGTGTACCGAGGTGTCCGCGGTCTGACCACTGAAGCCCTCGGTATGGTCCCAGGCTCGAAAGGTGATCCCCGGATCGATGCTGCCGTACCAACCGGCAGCGGGAAGGAAACGAACCCGTGTGCCGGCGTCGGCGGCCAGCAGTCTGGCTTCGGTCGTCGAGGGCATGCCGAAAGCGTGCCAGACGCGGCCGTTGTTGATCGTGTACTGCCACGCGCCGTGCGTATCGTCCACCGCCGAAACGGCGATGCCCGGCAACGCGCCCCAGTCGGCATCCGTAATCGTGCCCGGACCGCCACTGGCCAAGATGTCCCGCACCAGGGTTCCGGGATTCGCCAGATCGTCCTGGGCAATGGAAGCCAAGGACATGGGGCCCAGCGGGTTCAGGACCGGAGCATCGTTCACCGGGCTGACCGTCACGCGGAACGTGTCCTCGGCGTACAGGCCCTGCGAGTCGGTGGCCCGCACCCGGATGTCCGCGATCCCGTGGGCGTCGGCAGCGTAGTCCAGCACCAAATCGTCGCCGTCGACCGTGACGGTCAACAGATCGGACGGCGACGCCAACCCGGCCGCAGTGGCCAAGTAACCCATCACGCCTCGAGTAACCTTGGTGGCGTACGCATAGTCGATGTAGTCGGGGGTTTCGACCGCGTCGGTCGCTTTGTGATAGTGCGGGTTGCTCCACACGTTGTATTCGATCACCAGCGCCGCATCGACGCCGGCCAGTTCGAACGGATAGTGATCGCTGGCGTTGATCGTGCCCGAATCCACCGTCGCCAGTCCGCCGCTGTAGCTGGCAAAGGCAGTGGCCAAATCGGATTTGATCTGGCCGACTCCGTTCGAATCGTAGAACCGGACTTTGTCGTGATGCGTCCCGGGCGGATTGTAGGCGATCATGTCCAGGCTGAGCATCCCCTGGATCTTGCTGGTATCGTGAGCGGCCGTGTAGGCGTAGGCGCCGTGCAACCCCTGCTCCTCGCGGTCGAATGCCACGAACACCAGCGTGGCATCGAACTGGTACTGCGTCATCACCCGCGCCAACTCCATCACCGCCGCCACGCCGCTGGCATTGTCGTCCGCGCCGGGATTGTCGACGGAATCGTAATGAGCACCGACCAGGTAGACGTCGTCGGGCCGAGTCACCCCGGGCTGGACGCCGACGACGTTGTAGTACGTTTGATCCTGGTAGGAGACCGGCTCCAACGCGGTGTCCAGTCCTAGGCCGACAAAATAGGTGGAGATGTTGTCCTGCGCCAAGTCGTGTTCGGGGCCGAATCCCCGGTTGTCGCCCATTCGCGTGTACAGCAGATTCTGGTGCATTGCCGTGTAGTTGGATTGACTGACCTGAGCGACCAAGCTGTCGATCGGCATCGTGACCGTGGCGGTATAAGTCAACTGGTCGCCCCACGGCAAGTCCGGGTCGTCGAACACGGGACCGAGGCCGATCACGGTGTCCGGATCGTCTTCCGCAGCCGTCACGTCCGCGATAGACTGGACGACTTGCGGAGGCGATCCGATGGTGGTCGCAAAATTCCACGCTTGGCGCCCGCTGAACCCGTCCCAGCCGTTGCCCGCCAGATCGGTGAAGGCGCCCGCTTCGATCTCCACGTAGTAGGCCGTATTCAAAGCCAACAAGCTGCCCGGACGGATGGTCGCTGTGTCCTGAGAGACCGTCACGGCCGGACTGGACACATCGATCACCTGGACGACCGAATCGTCGGCCAGCGTCCGCACGACGATGCTGCCCGAGCCCTTTTGGATCGGAACGTCCCATGTGACCAGCAGTTCGGTGTCCGGACGCACGTCTGCCGCACCGTGCGGTGGCTCGACGCTCACCACCACCGGCGCGGCGGTCAGAACCCACGACCGCTGTTCGGTCATCAGCGATTGGCGACGGTTCTCGTCCCGGACCAGTTGCGTGTTGTCCCGGACTGTTACCGACAGAACGTGCGAGCCGTCCGACAGTTCCACCCCTGACGTATCCAGCGCCGGCGATACGGCACCGGCAATCGGCGCACCGTCCAGGTACCATTGGACCTCGAGCAGATGCGTCGTCGGATGGACTAGATCGAGGAAGAACTGCGTTCCCCTGGGATAAGAAGCCTCGGGCGTCGCGTCGTCGATGGGGCGGACTGCTTGGTAGATCGCAACCACGAACTGCTCGACGTTGACCTGATCAAAAGGACGCCCCAGGTTTCGCATCTTCGAGTTGTTCGTGGGCCGGTAGATTCCGTGCTGGGAGTACATCGCGCCTTCGTAGGTGTCGACGTTCGGATGGTCCAACCACAGATGCCATTTGGTTTCCAACCCGGTCATGTCAGCCGCTTGATAAATGCTGACGTTCGGCCTGGCAGGCTCAGGACCTGTGTAGGTGTCGCTGCCGCCGTAAGAGTACTCGTCCGCCAGATCGGCGAACGAGTGGCCGAATTCATGAAGGGCCAATTCGGCCGCCCACGCATTCCCACCGGATATCGTGGCGAGATTGCTGCTGGTGTACCCCGCACCGCCGTATTTCGTCGAGTTGGCGACGGCCAGCACTTGATCCACGCCGGGAGCGACGGAAGCGGCGGCAAGCGCCTTGCCGACGTTGACACCCAGCAGCCTTTCCATGCCACCCGTCCAGAACCCCATGTCCAAGGCCGTGTCGCGCAGAATCCCTTGTTCCGGATCGTGGTCCACCCCCGACTCGTTCGAAATGACGTCCACTCGATGGACGTTGAAGAAACTCGAGTACGCGTCCAGCGGCGACTCGGCAAAGAACGAAGGCACAATGTTGTCGACGTGCTCGGCATAGGTGGCCAGCTCACCCGCCGTGTAGCCATCGCCCACGAAGACCACGTCGATCCGGTTCGAGGACGGACCGTTGTCCCGAATGGTCGTGTACTGCCACGCCGGATTGTCCGACAGGTCATAGCCCGTCGAGCCGTGCGCATCATCCGACGGAAGGAAGATCCTTCCGCCGCGAAGTTGACCCTGCTCGATGTAATCGTAGTAGACCAACTGTCCCGGTACGCTCTCCAGCGCCTCGAATGCGTCCTCGTGCCCCGACGCAGGCGTCATGTCCATGCTCGCATGACTTAGCAGTTCCATGCCGGACAAGACGCACCGGTCTTCCAACCGCTCGAACAACAGGCGGCGTTCACGAAGGCGCCCGAGTACCGTCTTCCTGGATTGCAGCATACCCATGTTCTTCTAGTGCGTCATGATATTGCCTTGGTGCCCATTCGCTTGCCCGCAATTCGTTTGCCTTGCATTCTTATTGACGCCGCCTTCCCATCTGCGAAGCCAGCAAATCCAGGATATCTTCCTAGGGTTCCCAGTAATTGTCAAACCCTACGAGCCGCTGCTCCGGCTCGGCGCGGTCCCAAGGGCCTCCTGCAAGAAAATCACGAGCGACCGTTTTGGCGGGCAAGCGAATGCACAGCCCAGGAATCGATGCGAAGGGGTCGCCCGCTGGGCGCGGAATGGTGACCCCAGCGTACTGACCCAGATCTCGACCCAGAACGATTGCCATTCATGAACCCAAGCCGCACTGCCGGGCAGTCCTACCGCTTCGCCGTTGCCATCCGTATTGGTACGGTCTTCGACCACCGTCATCTCGACCTTCAACCGGCGGTGCTGACGCGGTTTCCTGTTCTTTCGGCCTTGGCGCCCGACGACGATCCGGCCGCTTCACTCACGGATAACCGGGCACTCCCTTTCGATCAATTGCTTACTCCACCGCAGGCGGACGCCTGTTCAACTCAGCCAGCAACCGAGCCACCTCGGCTTCCGCTGCCTGCCGCAAAGCGGCTTCCTGTGCGGCTCGTTCAGCTTCGCGTTTTCGGGCCTCGGCTTCGCGTTTTCGGGCCTCGGCTTCGCGTTTTCGGGCTTCAGCTTCACGTTTTCGCGCAGCGGTTTCCTCTTGCAAACGCTCGTCGCGTGTCAAGAGACGTTCGCCGGTGTCCGTGCATACAAAGTCCAGGTGGCCTTCTTCCAAGCGCAATCGCAGTTGCAGTTCGCGGCTGTCCAAACCACCGTCTTCGTCAGGTCCGATGGGCTGATAATGGCTCCCGTCCAAACGATAGCCCTGCAGCGGCGGGTCGAGGTACTCGCCCAACGGGTCGAACAAGAAGTACTCCTTGACGCCTAACTGGGCATACAGTTCCGGTTTGATTTGTCTGTCCTTGCGACGCGTCCGCCGCGAGGTGGTTTCGATCACCACATCGGGCGCTTTGCCCTCGACCCAGATCTTATACGTTCGGCGATCTTGGGGCACGATGCCTTTGGCCACAAAGACATCCGGCACGATGAACTTGCGCGGATCGCCCTGAACGTAGTACACCAGCAAAGCTCCCGATACGTAGACCTTCCGTCCGCGGTAGTAGTCCTCCAGCAATTCGATGTGCCGGATGATTTCCTTGCGATGATAGTCTGTTTCACCCATCGGTTTGC
>SKKK01000019.1 GCA_007121535.1 Planctomycetaceae bacterium
AAGGCACTGGCCAAGGGTATCAACTTCATCGATACCTCGAATCGCTACGGCCCCAGTCAACTGCGTTTCGGCGAAGTGTTTCGGGCGATGCATTTGATCCCGGGCCAGCCGGGGTACGACGAGCGGCGTCGGCGCGAGCTGTTCATCGCCAGCAAGTCGGTCATTCGGTACGGCAAAGGATCGCATCCCGAAGTGGATTGTCGCACCGATGGACCCGACGGCTCGCATACGGCCGAAGATATACGGCGGTCCCTGTCGCAGATGTTCGGCGACGGCCAAGGCGGCTATCCGCAGGGGGCCTACCTGGATTTCTTTTTCATCCATACACTCGATACCCATCTGGAAGTCGACGCCATCTACGAGGGACTCGACGCCCCGGACGCCAAGGCCGAGCGGATCGGCGCTTTAGCCACAATGCGGGATTTTCGCGACGGCACGAACCTGACCGGGTTGAATCCGCGTGAGGAACGGCTGATCCGGCACATCGGCATCTCGGGCCATACTTCCTCGCCCGTACTGATGGACTGCCTGCAACGCGACGACCAGGACCTGATCGACGCGATGCTGGTGTCCGTCAACGCCAACGATCGCCGCTACTTGAATCACCAATTCAATTCCATCCCGATCGCCGCGGCCAAGAACGTGGGCATCATCGGTATGAAGGTGTTCGCCAACGGTGCAATGTACACCGGCCAGGCGGCCTGGCCCCGATCGCCCGACGATCTGGTGCGATCCGTGGGAAGCCGCTCGCTGCCCAGCCGGACTCTGGTCGAGTACACGCTGGCGACTCCCGGTGTGGCCACGGCGATCGTCGGCATCGGGCATATCGACAGCCAGCCACAGCGTTGTCAGATCGAACAGAATCTGTCGGCCGCTCAAGTACCGCCGGAATCGCTCAGCTCGGGAGATCGAGCCGAGATCGAGCGAATGGCCCTCGACGCAAAGGACGGCCAGACCAACTGGTTCCAGTTGCCGCTCGAGCCGCTCAGCCCGCCTCGAAACGCCTCGGTCGTTGCAGCAATCCGCGACGGTCAGCCCGTGGCCCAGTTGTCGTGGCAAACCGCGTATGCGGCCGAACATCCGATCCGGCACTACGAAATCGCTCGCAACGGTCGCCGAGTGGGCCAGGTCGCGCATCGCCCGCAGACCAGCAGGACGCCCTTCACCTTCGTTCACCCGCTGGACGATGCCGCGCAAGCCGAGTACACGATCACCGCCGTCGACACCGCCGGCCATCAAGCATCAACAGCCCCGTTACGACTGGCGAAGAGTTGAACCCGCTAAGCACCCGGCCAGATATTTCTTCGTGGAATCGGGCGAAAGGGGTCGGGAGTCGTTTTCGGGTGACCCGTTTCCCATGTGGTAGATCGTTGGCCGAAAACGACTCCCGACCCCGTTGCGTCCCCATGCAAGGCTGCCTCAACTGGAGAGAAACTTCTGGCCGGGGGCTTATGGAAGGACAAAATTCGCAAGTCAACATCAGCTTTGCGATTGTACATCGCGTGCAAGTATTTCCTCTAACCATTCCACCGTAGCTAAACCCGATGATCCGACACTTCCGCGTTCACAACTACCGCTGTCTGGAGAACTTTGATCTCGCTCTTTCCAGCCATGCGACTTGGCTCTTAATTGGCAACAATGGTTCGGGGAAGTCGACCGTGGGCCGTTCGTTGGAGATCCTGCAACGGATTGCTCGGGGCACGAACCGAGTGGGCGAGTTGGTCAAACCGATAGATTTTGCTTGGGCCAGGCAAGACATCCCAATGCGTTTCGAGATCGAGGTGACGCTTAACGAAATGGAATTCCGTTACACGCTTGCGTTCGAGTTGCCACCAGACTTCAAGGAACTGCGAGTCGCTGAAGAACGACTGTCCTGCAATCAGGAGGATGTCTTTTCCAGAGACAGGGCCCAGGTCATTCTTCCGCGATCGGAAATGGATCGTGACGCCAAATTTCGTGTTGACTGGCACCTGGTCGCTTTACCCCTAATTCAGGAGAAATCGAGTTCAGATCCGCTGTATGTATTTCGAAACTGGCTGGCTCGCATGTTGATTCTCGCTCCGATACCAAGCCACATCCACGGCGACTCGGAGGGTGACAGCCTAACACCCAACCGCGAATGTACCAACTTGGGAGAATGGTTTACCGGGTTGATAATGCACACACCTGCTGCGTACTCGACAATCGATCACTTTCTTAGGGAATTGTTGCCCGAACTCCACGATGTGAGAAACCCGTTGACTGCCAAGGACTCGCGAAGTCTGCTTATGCGATTCAGGCGTGATAAAAAGACCCTTGATATTCCATTCGATAAGCTTTCGGATGGGGAAAAAGTCTATTTGATCGGCGCGATGGTTATCGCGGCAACCGAGTGTTACGGTCCGATCTTTTGTTTCTGGGATGAGCCTGACCACCATTTGTCGCTTTCGGAAATTGGCCACTTTGTCATCGCTTGTCGCCGAGCTTTTGGAACTTCGGGTCAATTGGTTGCCACATCACACAATGCGGAGGTGATTCGCCATTTTGCGGACGAAAATACTTTGTTCCTGTCGCGCCATAGCCGATTCGAGCCAACCCAAGTGCGTCCCGTCAGCCAGCTTCAAATCCAAGGAGACCTGGTTGATGCATTGATCCGGAACGATGTCGACACATGAGCGTTAATAAGTACAGGAAGCATGTTCTCGTCTTGCCGGAAGACCGTGCGGATCACCAAATCGCCCATGGTTTCCAACTCCACGCGTCGGTGAATGCACGAGCCATTCAAGTTCTGCCGATTTTGGGTGGATGGACAAGGGTCCGCGATAATTTCGAGCAAGTGCATATCAGGGGGATGAGGAACCATTCCCAACGCCATATCGTGATGCTAGTCGACTTTGATCAAAAGCAAACGCGCTTCGACCAGATGAAGGCACTGGTTCCGCAGGATCTTGAACAACGTGTGTTCGTCGTCGGAGTGTGGTCCGAGCCAGAATCGCTTCGAAGTGATTCCGGCATGAACTTCGAGCGAATCGGTCGGGAACTTGCCTCGGAGTGCCATGATGGTACGCGCGTGCTTTGGAACCATCCTTTATTGCAACACAACGAGGCAGAATTGGAGCGGATGATACGTGTTTTGAGACCCTTTCTATTCTTGGAGCCGTAGCCTCTTTCGCAGTTTCAAGGCAGTATCCTTCGGAACTCTACCGCCTAAGGCGGAAGGTTCAGCGATGGATTATCTTAGTCGAACGTATCGCTCGGGTCGGGTACATCCTCGTGTGTGACGGTGGGGCCGACTCGCTTGCGCAGTTCGTTGGCGACGGTCGGGTCGAAAACGTCGGCCGTGATGATCTGGTTGTCCTCAGCGCGAATGTTCTCTGCCGGCGTGTTGTTGAAGCGAAAGACGGGGGTCTGTGCGTCGGGAAGAACCAGCGTGTTTTGGCGGACGTCGTTCTGTTCGGCGCGGTGGAAACGCAGCGGCGATCGGTCGATGTCGTAGATCACATTCCGCTCGATCAGCAGGCCCTTGGAACCTTCGTCGATGAACATGCCATTGCTCTCGGCGCGGCCCAGGTTCAGCGGGACGCCGTGGATCAGGTTTTCGCGGAACACGGCGTCGGGCTGCCAACCGAGCGTGTAGATGCCCCCGCCATCGGACAGCACCCGCATCACGTCGTAAATGTGGTTGGCTTCGATCAATGTGCCGCGGCACGGGGTAGGAGCAGGGTTCCACAGCCAGCCGACGGAGATTCCGGTGTACGGTGTTTCGCGGATCGTGTTGTGGCGGATTTCCGTATCGGCCGCCATGCCCACCCAGATGCCCACGGCGCCGAAAAACTGCATGCCCACACGCTGGATCAAATTGTCCCGGATGACGTTGGCCGTGGCGGCTTGGTCGGGGGCCGTGTGAATCCAGGACTTGCCGTCGATCTGGCGTGAACGGTCTTCGCCGATCATGATCCCGTTGCCGGCGACATCGTCGATCAAATTGGCCTCGATCCGGTTGCCATGACACCGACTGCCGAACCAGATGGCCGCACCGCCCACTCGGCGGACGCTGCCCCCGACGACCTGGCACTGCGCGGATCGTTCGAAAGACAAGGCCGCAGGGACAAAGGACCAGCCCCGACCGTCGCGCCGATCGTGGGCCGTGGCCTGAACGCCCGCGTAGCCATCGTCCGGCGTTGGCCAAGCCGAATGTTCGAAGTGCAGATCTTGGAAGATCAGGCCGCGAACGGGGTTGTCCGGCTCGCCTCGCACCAGCACCAAGCCTTCGGCGACCGGCGCCACCGCGTGAAGGTTGTCGATCGTCTCGCCTTCCACCGGCAGGTAGGTCAACTCACCCGTCGCGGTGTCCAAATACCACTCGCCCGGCGCGTCCAGCAACGCGGGATGGTTTTCCAAATAGTACCGCGGGTCGGGTTCCCAGTTGTCCATGTGGAAGAAACGGAGAGACGCACCGACCGGGCCGCGAGTTGTCAGACGCCGTTGCTGAGGATCGATGGCGGCCACGGGCGTGCGACTGCTGGACCAATCGTGGAAGAAAACCAGCTCCAGAGGGGTGCCGCTTAAATCGCCGTCCAACGCGGCAGGCACGTCACCGGGATGAAAAGTAAAGTTCGTGCGGCGATCCTCGCCGACCTTCGCAACGCGCGCATAGCCGGAATTCGGATGGCGAGCCCGCGGGCGCCGCTGGCCTCCGACGAACAACTCGCGGAAGCTCCAATCACCGGCGGCGACCTCCTGCAATCGAGCGACCAAGGCGCCGTCTTCTCGCCGTTGCCAATCCTCGATGACTCGGCCACCGCTGATCCGCACGTCAGCACCGTCAGCCGCCCGCCACGTGACGGCATGGCCCTCCGCCGGGCTGTCGGCCGGGGTGAATTGCAGCGGTTCGGTCAAACGATACACGCCCTGATGCAGGATCACACAGATGTCCGCAGCCCGATCGTTCGCCAAATGCTGTCGGACGCGTCGCTGGGCGGCCTGTAGAGTCTGTAGCGGCTCGGTCGCTGTACCGGCGGCCGAGTCGTCGCCATCGACAGCCACGTGGAGCACAAGCGTTGGCTCTGCGGTCGCTTGAGACGAAAACAGAGGTTTCCCGGCAATCAACAGCAATGCCAAAACAAACACGGTCGAGCAGGTAGGGGCGGGCTTCCTCATGGATAATCTCCTGCGTGTGGAGGGATACAAGGTTTCAGATTCTTCGCCAAAAACTTTCGCCTGTCGAAATCCGATTATACCAAGCGTCACGTCTTTGTCATCCTTGGCAATGATGCGAATCCCATCGGCAGATGAATTCGTGTCGCGTTTCGCGGAAGGGGTCGGGAGTCGTTTCCGGGTAGGGCCTGTTCCAAATGGTGAATCGTGGACCGAAAACGACTCCCGACCCCGTGCGTGTTGCCGATCATCAAACAAGAGCCGACACTTTTCGTCTTGGCGGTCCTACGATCCTGCGGCCAGCCATTGACGCAGCACGGTCAGATCCCGGCCTAACGCGTCGATGTTTGGTTGCACACCCTCTCTCGGCAGGTACTCGACGTGCAGCGAGTACGGACCACGGAACGGCATCTTGTGCAGACGATGGACAAAGCCCGGATCGACTCGGCCCTCGCCCAGCGGCACGTGTGCCGCTCGGCCATTGTCCCAAACGAAGTCTTTCACACAGACGGCGCCAAGATGAGGTTCCACCAGATTCTGAACGACCGGCCACGCCAATCCGGCCTCGACCATTGCATGCCTTATGTCGAAGGCGAACCCAATCTGCTCGACCGGGATCTCGTCGATCAAGGACCAGAAATCCCATATCGTGGCGCCAACATAGCGTGCGCCCGCATGATTCTGGTACAGACCTTGGATACCGATCTCGCCGTTCATCGCCGCCACGTCGCGGACGACGGACCGTAGCGACTGCCATTGCGGCTTGATCGGCTTGTTCACGTCGTAGGTATAGTAGCCCATACGGTAGCGTTTCACTCCCAAACCGGCCGCCAACCGCAGCAGCTTTTCGTCCGCTGGCTGATCCGCACGGCTGACCGTCGTGGTCATCAGCGTGATTTCCAGGTCATGTTGCTGCAAAGCTTCCACCAGCTTGGGCAGATCCTCCTCGGCTCGTTCCGGCAGTACCTGGCCTCGAGGCCGTACGGTCGCTTCGATGCCGTCAAAGCCCAATCTGGCGATCGTCTCGGCCATGGATTCGTAGGACATGGTATCGAGGAACTTGGTAAAGGCGCAGATCCGGTTGGCCGGCCCGTTTGCAACACTCGCGGCGGTCGGTCCGGGGCTGGCAGCCAAAGCGGCGGAAGCCAGGCCGCCAGCGACGAATGCACGACGAGAGAATTTCGAGTTCATCATGTTCTTAATCTCCATGTAATGAGCGTGTCGATGGGACTTGGTCAAGATTACCTTCCCGGTAATCGTTGCGTAGTTCGGTGAGCGGCACGGCGCTAGCCGCCGATGCGGGCCGAAAACCGGCGGCTAGCGCCGTCTCGCTCAGGTGGCTATCGTTGACCAGGTCGTTCGCCTGCATCAAGGTTCGTCCGTCACATCGAGAATTCCATCGTAAACCGCCTGGCCGATTCGATCCAGTTCCTCAAGCGTGATGGACAGCGGAGGCATGATGACGATGACATCTCCCAGTGGCCGCAGCCAGACGCCCTGCTGCAAAGCGTGACGACAGGCTCGAATGCCGCGTTGCTCCTGCCAGGGATAGGGCTCGGCCTTCTCTCGATCCCGGACCAATTCGACGCCGGCCATCAGCCCGCACTGACGGACGTCGCCCACGTGCTCCAGATCGGCGATGCGATTCAGGTGTTCCGCCAAGCGCTCGATCTTGGCAGGCATTTGTTCCAAGGTCCGTTCTTGCTCGAACACCTCCAGCGACGCCAGGCTGACGGCGGCGGCCACGGGGTTCCCGCCGTACGTGTGCCCATGGAAAAACGTCCGAGCATCGGCATACCGGCCCAAAAAAGCCTGCCAGACGTCGCCGGTCGTCAGCGTGGCCGCCATCGGCAAGTACCCGCCCGTCAGCCCCTTGCCCAGACACAGCAGGTCCGGGGTCACCTGCTCGTGCTCGCAGGCAAACATCCGGCCGGTGCGTCCGAACCCCACGGCGACTTCATCGGCGATCATCAACACCCCGTATTGTCGCGTCAACCGGCGGATGCCGGCCAGCAACCCCCGAGGATGGACGATCATCCCGGCTGCGCCTTGCACCAGCGGCTCGATGATCAACGCCGCGATCTGTTCGTGATGCTCGGCCAAACACCGCTCCAGTTGCTGCAAGTAGCCATCGCATGCCGTTTCACGAGTCACGCCCGGCGGCAGACGATAGCAAGTGGGCGAAGGCAGACGGATGACATCGAACAGCAAGGGCCGAAAAATCTCGTTGAATAGATCGACGCCGCCGACACTGACGCTGCCCAACGTATCCCCATGGTAGGCATCGCCGAACGCAATGTACTTCGTCTTCTGCGGACGGGGATCCGCACACTGACGCCAGTACTGGAACGCCATCTTCAACGCCACCTCGATAGCCGACGAACCATCGCTGGAAAGAAAGACGTGCCCCAGTCCGTCCGGAGCGATGTCGACCAGCCGTTTCGCCAATCGAACCGTCGTGGGATGAGACATGCCCAGCGAGGTGACGTGGGCGACCTGATCCAACTGCTGCCGGATCGCGTCGTTCAGCCGCGGATGGCCGTGGCCGTGGACGTTGCACCACAGACTGCTGACACCATCCAGGTACTCGCGCCCGTCCAGATCGACCAGCCAGCAACCATGAGCGCGGTCGATCAACAGCGGTTCATACTCGGCCATCTGCGTAAAAGCGTGCCAAACGATCTCGCGATCCCAACGTTCCAGATCGTTTCGAGATTCAGTCATGTCGGTCGTCTTCCTCCCAGCCTTCGCAAATTTCGTAAAATCCTCGCGTCCGCCGCCAAAAGTGAGTCGAAAACGCGGGCGCAGCCCAACAAGGTAACAAGAATTCACGCAGAATTCGACCGCCCCCAGCGGGATTCAGCGGGCCGCCCGTCATACGCTTGGCACACGAGCTATAGCTTGATTTGCGAGGACTGCATGACGTATCCCCGGGTGACCGGGACAGAAGCCCGGCAGGCCGCACCAAGGGGCAAGGTGATTCACAGACGCTGGACGTTTCGGTCGATGCCAGCGGGTTTGGCCCGGGGATCTACACGGCGCGAGTGATGGCCCCTCGAAGCGCCGACAACACTGAATGAACACCGAACGTAATCATCGGGGGCTTTCCAATGGCGTGAGTCATCGTGTTGCCGCTGCTTACGTTCTGGAACGAAGTTGCTCCTAAGCAGCCCGCAAGCAAGTGGCTAATCCCCCGACGAGAACCAGAAGGAATACAGATGCGCATTGCGCAGGTAGAACGAGATGCGTACCTCGCGCCCGATCAACTCGGATACGTCGTGCTTGTCCTTCCATCGAACGGGGGCGGCCGTCGTGTTTTCGCGGATCGCCATGGTCTGATTGTCGGTTGTGTCGTCGGCATGCCGTGCACCATCGCCGACTCGCCAGCGCAGCGGTCCGTCGGCGATGTACCGCGACCCCATGATGTCGCCCATCGCGTAGCCGTCAATCGAGGCACCGGTGCGGGCATCGCGGATCTCCGTTCGCAGTTCGCCACCCTCGGCGTCCACGTTCACGTAGAGCGTTGGCCCGGTGACATGAAGCACTTGCGTTAGCACAAGGCCCGGCTCATCGCCGGCGTGAAGCGATGCAAACCCGTCGACGCGCAGGCGGGCGAGAAAGAAGGCTGTTCTCGGCGCGGGAAAGCCGAGGCCCTCGCCATGCGTGTAACGGGCGCCCCAGTAGTAAAACCACAACTCATTGCCACGGTGCACGGGGGGATAGCCGCAAAGCTGGCCGTGATCGAATCGTCCAGATTCGGACAGCCGCGAAGGCGGGATGAAGGGCTCGCGGTCCAAACGGTCCCAAGTGTGTAGGTCGCGGCTGGCGATCAACTGTGGATACATGATGCCGTCCTGGTTGTCCACCGCCCGCGGACCCGAATGGTTGAACATCGTTGGCAGCGCCAGGTAGATGTCCTCATAGGTGAATATGGGCATATTGTACACGTCGGTGTAGAACTGGCCGGGATCGACGAATCGCGGGGTAAGCAGGTCTGGATCGTCAACGGCGCGCTGCATGCGCTTGCGGCCGAGTCTCTGGTCCACCTCGTCCGCCCAGAAGATCAGCTCGGGATCGCTCCACGTCTCGAAGTCTTCGCTGACCGACAGCGAGACGGCCCGGCCGAACTCGGGGACGGGAAACCTGCCGCTCACGCGCCCGCGCCAGCCGCCGCCGATCTTCAGCGTCGCCAAAAAGCGATGATGGATCGTGTCGTAGCCAAGGGCGTACTCGTCGCCCGAACGGTGGCCTTCACCGATCAGTCGCCAAGTCAGGCCGTCGGCAGAAACGAGATACTTCATCCGTCCGCCGTGGCGGGAAAGGCCCTTGTACCTCCGGGCCGGATCCGGGTCGCGATCGTCCCGCCGAATGCTTACGCAATTGCTCTTGCCCTCAAACTTCGGTCCGAGTTCGATGATGTTGTTCTCCTTCGAGCCGTTCCATTCCACAAGTTCCAGCCGCGGTCGAACCCAGGTGATCCCACCTTCCGACTCAGCGTAAAGCGGCAACCTCTCCGATCCGCCGATGTACCACATCCGCCATGCAGACCGATCTTCACACCAGATCGGTCCGCCGAGGATGCGGTTGAATCCGTGACCTTCCCACGGTTCCTGAGGCACGAGCACCGGTGCATCAGCCTTGACCGGCTGATGGAACACGTGCTCCACCGTCTCGCTGATCCGCTGCACGTGATGGCGATCAATGAACAGGTAGCGCGGCAGCGTTTTCTCGTAAGTCGGCTCACCTCCTTGAGCGAGGCTTGGCAACAGCGATAGACAGACGATCACACTCGATAACACGGCGATCATCCACAGAAAACGGCTCGAATGCACCACGGCAGTTGAATAACCCATAAACCTGTCCAGGAATGCCGATGAATGTCAGTGCCGTCGCGTCCGTGTTTTTTCGGTTTTTCAGCGACTCTGTTGGGTCAGCTCGATATCGAGCACCGCGTCGCCATCGGGCAAATCATGCGGCTCGGTATAGCCGGAACCAAGGGACAGACCATGGGGGTTGTAGTCGGGGTCGATATTGGTGCCGTCGAAAGCCTGAACGATGACGATCTGTGGTCCGCCGCTAAACCCTTGCCCGTCGACTCGAGTATCAAAGACTCCATCCTTGATCGTCGCGCTGCCGTTGGGTCCGCTGTTATTCCGTGCGGCATCGGGCTGGAAGACAATCGAGCCGATGGGCACGGGCTTACCCTGATAAGTAACGGTTCCGGAGATCCGGTATCTGGGAGGCCCCGCATCTCCACAGCCCACGGCGAACATCGGTGTTAGCACTCCCAGAAACAGCAGTCCGAAGAAACGGTGTGCCAGCGCGCCCATCATCACTCCTTCTCTTACGATCAAGAACTTCAAGCAATAAGGTTCCGCACGAATCCCAACATTGATCTCTTTCACGCGATTCCGTGCAACAACAACCTAAAGGTCAGGGCGTCTGAACCGGCTCGCGGCCGTTGCGGCTGCACAGAGCCAGGTAGACTTCGAGGGGAGCAGTTTCGGCCAGGAATCGGACGGAACCGTCTGCCAGACTGATATTCGTACCGCCCGGATGATGGCTTCCGTACCCGCCTTGGTTGTAGAGCATGGCAAAGCCTGGATTCGTCAGCCCGATATTGAGCGGGAACTTGTGGGTTTTCGTGGTGGAAAGGCTCAAGCCACTGTTCCACCAGTGCAAGCCCCGGTGCCAAGCGCGGTAGAACGGATACTCCTCCCAGGAAATCTCTCCGATTGCCACCGTATTACTCGTGCCATCGGTGATATCACGAAACCCCAATTCACTGCGGAGCATGAATAGGCCTGAGGTGGCGATTTCGCCGAACTGGGTATTTTCCCGGCTGGTGTCGCGAGGGTAATTCTGGTCGGTCCATGCATTGTGACCTATCGGCCCGGCGTTGCCGTAGTAGTGGGTGGTCTGGCACATGACCCCGTCGGCGTTCTCGGAAGCCAGCTTCGACCGGAAATGAGGTCCGCTCGGGCAAAGGAGCGTGGCCGGCGCGGATTCCACGGCGAGGGCCATGTTGTCGCGCCAGGTTCCGCTGAAGTTATAGCGGTCGTAAATAACTTGCTGCTCGTAGAACGGCGTAAGCCGGATCCAGATACCGTTCGCCGTGGGGCCATCGATCCCCGAAGGTGGGAACCGGTGGTACGTGTCGTGGTAATTGTGTAGGGCGATGGTCAACTGCTTGAGATTGTTGGTGCATTGCGTGCGTCGTGCCGCTTCACGAGCCGCTTGCACCGCAGGCAGCAACAAGGCAACTAGGACCCCGATGATCGCGATTACCACCAGGAGTTCCACAAGAGTAAACCCATATCTCGCTCGCCCGCGCAGAAGAAACCGACGTGGTTGTTTGCTGAACATGCCGTCACTCCACTAAAATCAGATCCCGAACTGGGTAAAATACTTGAAAGGTTCTGATCATTTTATTTCTTTCATATGCAATGTCAACACTTATTTCCTGAGAATATGCAGGAAAACGAAGATTTTTTTTTCAGGAAACGGGACTGGATGTAACGCCTTCGATACAAGTGATCCACCGAGATGGTTCCATTGGAACAGTCGGTTTGGACGATTCTAGTTCGCCCATTGCCGAATCATCCTCACGTAAAACCCGACAGTTTTTGTGAATATACATACTTGACGAACCGAAATGTTTCAGTCAGAATGAACGCCATGATCACGATGAATGAAGTCGCTCGACGTGCCGGTGTTTCCCAGGCCACCGTTTCACGGGTGGTCAATCGCAACGGCTACGTCTCGGACGAGGTCGCCCGCTCGGTCGCCCAGGCGATGCAAGACCTGGAGTATAAACCGCGCAGTCGAAAGAAATCGCGAGCGTCTGTCGCTACCCCGCTCCCCCCAAACGGACTGATCGCTCTGATCATGCTGGATGACACGATGGAATCGCATCCGAGCTTGGCGCTGGCCAAGCTTCGCGGAGTGGAAGCGGCTGCCGCGAAAGAGGGGCTGACCGTCGCCCTTGCGCGAGTCGACCAGGCCCAGCCGGTTCCGTCGGTACTGAAGCGGAAGGATCTGGTCGGTGTACTGCTCTGGGGGGTCGCTGTCGATTCGCGGTTGAAAATGCATCTCGGTCGGTTGCCCCTGATGTGGCTGTCTTCGCACGCCGAGCAAGAATCGCAGGTGATTCTGGTGGGCAACGAACAGGCGGGGCAGCTTGCCGCGAAGCACCTCCGCGATTCGGGCGTTCGTAACCCGGCGTTCCTCTGTCCTCCCACGCGATTGCGGCAGTGCGGACTGCGAGCGAACGGATTCCGGTACGACTTTCACCTGGCCGGAATCGAATCCCAAGTCGTCACTACTGATTGCCCGGATTCCCAGTCGTTCGAACAACTGGATCACGTCGGGCAGAGCCAGCTTGTCGGCCGGCTGGTCGATCGGCTGCTCGAGTTGCGGCCGAGCGTCGACGGTGTGTTCATTCCCGACGATCAGATTACCTGCTTGGCATACAAAGCATTGCTGGAAAGAGGGGTCCGCCCGGGCAGGGATCTGGCCATCGTATCTTGCGGGAACGAATCGGTCTACCTTCGCGGCTTGACGCCTCGACCGACGACGATCGATCTGGCTCCGGAAACCACCGGCCGATTGGCTGTCGAACAACTGCTGCGGAGGATCCGCCATCCGGAAGCCAGCGAGCGGACATCGATGCTGGTGATGCCCAAGTTGGTACCCGGTGACCAACCCAACCTGAACTCGTTCTCAACCCAAGGAGCACCCGATGCGTAGCAACTGCGATGTCTTTCTGAACACTGCCTGGCTTGCCGTGTTGACGGTCTGTTTGCCGACGTCCGTTTACGGCGACGATGGGCCGCCGCACCCGGCGACAAATCCCGCTTCGCCCGTCATGCTGGTGGGCGACTGGTTCGACCATCCGCACGCGATCGATTTCGACAAGTTGCCGAAAGTGCCCAAGCAACACGTGGTGATCCACGACGTCACGGCTCAGGGCGGTGTGAACCAGCACAACTACCTGGTCCATTTCGGCGGGCGTTTCTGGGCGATGTGGAGCGACGGGCCGGCCATCGAGGACCGCGTCGGTCAGGTGGTGAAGTATGCCACCAGCCCGGACGGGCTGGAATGGAGCGAGGCGAAAATGATGACGGATTATCCCCCCGACTCCGGGCCGGACTCGCCCTACTACAACACGCGGCAGCCGGAAGGATTCCGCTACATCGCCCGCGGATTCTGGGTGCGCGACGGCCAGTTGCTGGCGCTGATGTCGCTGGACGAGGCGGCCGGGTTCTTCGGGCCGAGTCTCCGGTTGCTGGCCTATCGTTGGGACCCGGATGAAGAGACGTGGAACGAGCATGGCGTGGTGGTCGACAACGCCATCAACAACTTCTCGCCCAAGCGGTTGCCCAGCGGCCCGTGGATGATGTCGCGGCGCCCGTACGACTACCATCGCTCGGGCGTCGATTTTCTGATCGGCGGCGTCGATCGGTTCGACCAGTGGGAGGCGTTTCCTGTGCCGGACGGTCCGTTGGCTGCCGAAGAGCCGTACTGGTGGGTGTTGCCCGACGGCAATCTGATGGCCTTGTTCCGCGACAATCGGCGCAGCGGGTACATCTTCCGCTCGTTTTCCACCGATAACGGACGCACGTGGACTCAGCCGGTGCAAACGGATTTCCCCGATGCCCGCTCGAAGTTCCACGGGCTGCGGATGAGCGACGGGCGGTACGCCTTGGTATCGAACTCGCACCCCAAGCGGCGCGATCCGCTGACCTTGGCGATCAGCGATGATGGTCTGGTGTTCGACCGGCTGTATTATCTGGTTGGCGGGCAGCGGAACGGCGTCGATTACCCGATGGTCATGGAGCACGACGGGCACCTGCTGATCGCGCACTCCGGCGGTTACGGCGGGCGGAAGCAGTCGGTCGAGTTGCAGCGGGTCCGCATCGCGGATCTGGATGGCCTCGAAATGACCGATGCCCGGGCCCAGCCGCCCAAACCGCTGCTCTCCGAGCCCGGTGTGATGGAGGTGGAAGGCATCACGATCGCGGTCCATCTGGAGGGCGATTGGGGAACCAGCGACAAAGCGGAGGAGAAATACGGCGACACGTATTTCTTCCTGCGTCCGGGCGACCAGGGGCTGGTACGATACACGCCGCAGTTGCCCGACGCAGGCGAGTACGAGGTGTTTGCCTGGTGGAATTCGCGCGGTTCCCGGTACCACGCCGTGCCCTACGTCGTCCACCATGCCGACGGTTCCCGAACGGTCACGGTGGATCAGAATCAACAGGGCGGACGATGGGTGAGCCTGGGCCGTTATCGCTTCGACACCGACGGGGCCACCGTCGAATTGAAAGCCGACGGATTTCCCAATTACGTCGTGGCCGAAGCGGTCCGCTTTGCACCCGTAGCCGAAGGAGTCAAACCGTGAGAACAACCGCTGCCATGAGTTTCTATTGCGTTAGGTTCTTGAAGGCTGTCCTGCTGGGCATGCTGCTGACCTGGACCGCAGTCGCCGTCCGGGCCGACGAGGGCTGCCCGCACCCGTTAACGAACCCGGGTTCGCCGGTCATGCTGGCGGGTGACTGGGTGCAGGATGACGCGCGGCGCATCGATTTCGACCGGTTGCCGCGGGTGCCGTCACAGCATTCGACGGTCAGCGACGTGCGCGACGCCGGCGGCAGCCGGGTCAATCAGCACAACTACCTGGCCCATTTCGACGGCCGGTTCTGGGCGATATGGAGCGACGGTCCCGGCGTGCAACGCGGGCCCGCGGATCAGCACCGCAACCGGGTGCCGGGCCACGATCAGGCCGGGCAGCACGTTTCGTTTGCGGCCAGCGAGGACGCAGTGCATTGGAGCGAGGTGCGCGACCTGGCCGGCGCGCCGGAGCCGGGTTTCGGCTGGATTGCGCGCGGCCTGTGGATCCGCGACGGCAAACTGCTCGCCTTGGCCAGCCGCTACCACGCGCCGGGCTATGCCGGCCCGGGGCTCCAGCTTCACGCATTCGAGCTGGTTCCCGGCCAGCCGCCGGAATGGAAGCATTTGGGCATCGCCTTTGACGACGCCTTGAACAATTTCGCACCCAAGCTGCTGCCCAGCGGCCAGTGGATGATGTCGCGGCGGGACCACCAGCGGAATATCCACCTGCTGTTCGGCGGTACGGAAGCGTTCGACCGGTGGGAGTCGGTTCCGTTTGTCGGGTACCGCGATACCGAGATGGCTGCCGAGGAGCCGTACTGGTGGATCCTGCCCGACGGGAATCTGGTCGCCTTGTTCCGCGACAATGCCCGCAGCGGCTTCCTGTTCCGTGCTTTTTCCACCGACGATGGCCGCACGTGGAGCAGGCCGGTGCGCACCAATTTTCCCGATGCCACTTCCAAGTTCCACGGGTTGCGGCTGAGCGACGGCCGTTATGTGCTTGTTTCCAACGCCAACCCGCGGCGGCGCGATCCGTTGACCATCGCGATCAGCGACGATGGGTTGGTGTTTACCGAGCTGGGCTACCTGGTCGGCGGGCGGCACGTCGATTACCCGCACGTGATCGAGCACGACGAGCACCTGTACGTGGCCTTCGCCAGCGCCAAGCAGACGGTCGAGGTGCTGAAGATCCGCATCGACGACCTGAACGACCTGGACATGGCGGGCGTTTGGGCCCCGCCGCCCGAGCCGCTTCGTACGGAGATGCAGGTAGATGGCATTTCGATCGCAGTCCATCTGGAAGGCGATTGGGGAACCAGCGACAAAGCGGAGGAGAAATACGGCGACACGTATTTCTTCCTGCGTCCGGGCGACCAGGGGCTGGTACGATACACGCCGCAGTTGCCCGACGCGGGCGAGTACGAGGTGTTTGCCTGGTGGAATTCGCGCGGTTCCCGGTACCACGCCGTGCCCTACGTCGTCCATCACGCCGGTGGCGCTCAAACGGTTACCGTCGATCAGAACCGACAGGGCGGCGGGTGGGTAAGCCTGGGCCGCTATCGTTTCGACACCGACGGAGTATTCGTCGAACTGAAGGCTGACAGGTTCCCGAATTACGTCGTGGCCGAAGCCGTGCGGTTCGTGCCCGTGGCCGCGGGAGGCGATCCGTGAAGCCGCAGGGAAGCAGCAGCGCCAGCGGAGCCTGTGCATCCGACCCAATTGACGCCGGAACGCGGTGATCATGGCCGACGTGCAAATCCCGATTCGTACGCTCGACGTGCTGGCCATCGGAGTCTATCTGGGCGGCATGATCGGCATCGCCTTGTATTTTGCGCGGCGGAACACCAGCACCGAGGAGTACTTCGTCGGCGGGCGGTCGTTTGCCGGTTGGGTCATCGGGCTTTCCATGTTGGGGACGATCGTCTCGTCCAGTACCTTCCTGGCGTTGCCCGCGGCGGCCTATGCCTTGGATTGGCGCCAGTTGAGCGTCAATCTGGTCTTGCCCGTGGTGGCGGTGTTGGCCGTCGTTTTCTTCATCCCGCTGTTCCGCCACGGCCGCATGACGTCGGCTTTCGAGTATCTGGGCTTGCGGTACGGCCCGGTCCCGCGGCTGTACGGGACGATCAGCTTCATTGTCATGCAAGCGATCCGCACGGCGCAGGTGCTGTTTCTGGTATCGCTTCCCATCCAGTTCTTGACGGGGGCCCCGCTGGCTGCGGTGATCGTCGCCGCGGGGATCTTTGTGGCGTTTTACACCATCGTCGGCGGCATCGACGCGGTGATCTGGACCGATGTGATCCAGGCGTTGGTGCTGATCGCTGGCGGCGTGATCTGTGCCGGTTATGTGATCCTGGCACTGCCCGACGGATTGTCCCAGGTTCTGGAGGTCGGGGCGGCGCACGACAAGTTCTCGTTGGGCAGTTTCGACTGGGACCTGGGCCAGCGGACCTTCTGGACGGTGGCGCTGTTGGGCGTCGTGAACTGGTTGGCCATCTACGGCGGCGATCAGAACCTGGTTCAGCGTTACGTTTCGGCCCGTTCGCTGTACGAAGCCCGCAAGGCGACGGTCATCTACTCGGCCGTGGCCTTGCCGATGTGGGCCTTCTTTTTCTTCGTGGGCACTAGTCTGTTCGTGTTCTATCAGGCTTTTCCGGATCCGCACACGGCGGGGCTGGAAGCCGACCAGGTGCTTCCGTACTTCATCCTGGGCCACATCCCGGCCGGCGTGGCCGGTCTGGTGATCGCGGCGATCATCGCGGCGGCCATGTCGACGCTCGATTCCAGCCTGAATGCCATCGCCACGGTCACGGTGGTGGATCTGCTGAAGCCGTTTC
>SKKK01000031.1 GCA_007121535.1 Planctomycetaceae bacterium
CGATCCGGGGGTGTTCGACGGGTTGTTGCCTGACGAGCTGAACCTGCGGCTGAAAAAGGCCGTCGCCTACGCGGAAGAGGTACGCGAGGCGGAACTGTTGGGCCGGGAGCCACCTCCGACGTGTCTCGATCCTGCGTCCCCGGACTGGATTCCCGATGTGGACGACATGGTCCATTGCACGGCATCCCAGTTGCTGGGCGACGATTTTATCCTCCTGAGCGACGATGCGCTGTCGGACGCGGAAGTCGAACAACAATTGCACTCGGTCATCGAACGCTTGGCGGAGCAAGGCATCTCGTTGGGGATCAACGAGACGGTTCCGGAACGGCTGGCCTACCGTTACCTGCTCGAAGAACTGCGGCAGGGCATGGACGTCATGCCCGGCTGGGTGCTGGACGGCTGCGACGGCTGCGACGGCTGCTGCGAAGAGTGCTTTCAATTGCCCTACTGCAAGACCGGAAAGGAACTGGCCGAGGAGTACCGCTTCGCGGTGCCGGCGCCGCCTGTTCCGCCGCGCGAAGTCGACTCGGAGACCGCGACGGGCCGTCCCAAAAGCTACTGGCGGTGGCCCACGATGAACATGGGTCCGCGTGGCGACATCCCGGCAGAAGGCTCGGATTTCTTCGGCGATGTGCCCTTCTGATCGGAACATAAGCACCGGGCCCCAGGTTTCTTTTCGCATTCGCCTGATTCCACCAAGAAATATCTGGACGGGTGCTTACGAGGCATGGCGTGCTTTTTTTGCTTGTGGGCCGCTTTCGATCCGGCAAGGGGCGAGCAGCCGGTCTTTTTGGCCGCCACGCCGGTTAACGGCTGGCGTCGTCTGGAGGCACCGGTTCCCGGTTCGCCGGCTGCGGCACAGGACCGGGTTTGGGTGGCCGACGTCGGTGACCTGATCGCCCGTATCCAGGCCCTCGCCAACCGTCCCGCGCCGACGAAGCCGCCGCAACGGGCAAAAGATGCTTCGGCGACACGCTCCATCCCCGCGGTCGCCCGGGAAAGCGGCAGGGATGAGCTAAGAGCCCCACGTCCGCTCTTTCCTTCCCGTTGCAGACCCTTTCTCCTCACACCGAAACTGGAGCTTCATCCCTCCGGCAGAAGTACGCTGGGATCGACGTGAAAATACGTAGCCAGCCGCGCAACGTTTTCCTTGCTGATTTGACGACGACCGGAAATCACGTTGGTGATCGTCGCACGGGGAATTCCTGTGGCTCGTGCGACTTCGGCTTTCGTGACTTCTTTGGACTCGATCAGGTGCTCCAGCGTCTCGGCAGGCGTCGGCCTTCGTCGCGGAATCGTCTCGAACTCGTAGCTTTCGATCAGCGTGGACAAAACGGCGATCAATTCGCCTTCCGCCTGCGGCGGCGTTGGCCCGTGCTGGCCGATCAGTTCTTCTACGTGTTTCAAGGCACGACGGTGTTCCCGGTCGTTGCGGATCGGGCGGGGTTTGTATTTCAACAGCAACGCATCGTAAGCTGTCAAGTTTGCGATCATGTTTCGACTCTATCTTTCGCAGTCCCGTTTCCACGCGTTCTTGTCGTACTCCGCGTGCGTCAGGAAGTGTTTGACGAACAACGTTCCCTTTACCCATCGGTTGGCATAAGCGACACCACAGATCAGGCGATACTTGTTGCCTCGGATGTTGAACACCAGGCAGGAACCTACCTGATCGGCGCTCGCATAGGTCTCCAATACCTCGTTGTAACTTTGCCAGTAGGCCTTGCCAGCAACTTCCAGCCACGCCTCCAGCGCCGTGGCGGCATTGGGGAATGCATCCTGGTATGCCCGGATCGTTCGCGTGGCAATGATGTTCATGGCAATTGTCCTTGCTGCCATTGTATGCGAAATGCAAACTCACGGCTAGAAGTCTGTCCGAGAATTATTTGAGCCTTGCTCCGACCTCGCTTTCGGGTGGTTTTTCAATTGGTTATGTCAGCGCGCACTGGTGCCTCAAGATTTTCAGCAAATTATGGGTCAGGCAGACAAAATTCCACTCGCCGCGGACTTTGGCGAGATCGCGGAGGTGAAACCAGTTTTCCAGCGTTGCGGCAGCCATGTCGGGTGCTCCCACCCTCGCACTGCCTGGAATGGAACCCGAGGATCAGGATACGGCTTTTTCGCACGAGTTGAACCGGGGTTGCTGGAACATTCCGGGAACCTTGCCTGTAGCTGCTATCGGCCATCCGCTGCCGTGGCCTGTTCGACGATGCGGATTTCGTCGTCGGTCAGGCCGTAGAGTTCGTAGACGAGTTGGTCGATTTCGCGGTCGGTGGCGGCGATCTGACGGGTACGGGCGGCTTGTTCGTGCGGCGTGTTGCCCGGCGGCTGTGCGGTCAGGGTCAGCATCCGCTCGGCTAACTGCGCGATCCGCTCCGCGTCGGTTATTGTGCGATCCTTGGGATCTGTCTTCGGCGGGATCAACGGGATTCCTTCGATATACTGCCGGTTGAGCGCCAGGTAGCCGCCACGAAAAACCGTGCTGGTATGCTTCAGCCAAAAGGTCGTGAGCCTCGAGTTCAACAGACCCAGCAAGTACAGCGGCGACCAACTCACGTCAGGCTTCAATACGACGGCGTATCCACCGCCTCCTCCACCGCCGCTACCGACGAAGTAGAACTGACCCGCCGCGTCCCAAGCAAAACAGGCCCCGGGTGCGATTGCCGGGGCAAGGATCTTGGGTTGATCGAATCGCAGATGGTTCTTCTTGTACACGTACCCGTACCAAGCCGGCCCCAACGTTCCCTTGGCCCGGCGTGCCAAGCGGGAACGGTTTTCCAGCAGATAGGCCCACGTCAACGGATATCGCTGGGCATATTCATCGGCGGGGATCAAGACAGAACGTTGCGGGGTGTTGAGATACGGAAAGATCAGGTGCTTGGCACTGTCCGAGAAGCCGTATCTTCGGATATCGAGCGAGCCCTTGAGAAACGGTTTCAAATGGTCGGCCTCGAACCAATGTTCCAGGCCGGTGGCGCGCGAGGCGCACAATAGTCTCTTCCCCTGACGTTTGACTTCATCGAGTATGAAAACGTCATCCGCATCCGTCTGCAAACCGACGAACAGATGAGCCACGTTCCCGAGTGTCAACGGTGCCTTCGTCAGCCGCTTCATGACTCTCGCGGCGGGACCGGTCTGGATGTTCCAGGCAATTCCGTTGATCTCTTCCGCCAATAGCTCGCCCCGTTCGCCTTTGCCGGTGGCAATCCAATCGTTCAGATCGTGAACTTGAACGAAGCGGCAACGTCGGCTGCGACGTTTCTGCAAGAACAGCAGGCAAGTGTAGGTTGTGGCCGAGGCAAAGACCTGCTGCGAGCCAAAGTGGACGATTTCGGACAGGTGCCGGCCGGTGGTCAACAGAGTGCGTAGCGGTTCCCCATACTGAGCGTTGAAGAATTTGTGAGGCAAAATGAACCCCAACCGGGCGCTGGGATTGAGCAGTTCCAGTCCGCGCTCGACGAATACCACGTAGATATCATAGTTTCCCCGACCGGCTGACTGATAACGTTCTTTGTAGAATTCGACTTCGACCGGTGCCCACTCTTTCATCGCTTGAATTCGAATATACGGCGGGTTCCCGATCACCGCGTCGAATCCGCCGGATTGCATGATCGGCCGGAATTCGGTCTGCCAATCGAAGACGTTGATTCGTAATCGCGATTCGTCGTCGAATAGATCGAGTTGCTTGCCCCGGTAGAAATCCGGGCCGATCAGGCTGTTGCCGCATTTGATGTTGTCGGCCAGGTCCGGCAGGGCCCGCTCTTTGGCGAACAGTTGCCGCTGGAGCGTCTCCCTGGTCTCGCCTTCCAGCACCTTCAGCAGCAGCGACAGCTTGGTCACCTCGACGGCCTGCGAGTCGATGTCGACGCCGTAGATGTGGTCCAACAGGATGCGTTTGCGTTCGGCGGTGGACAGCCGCCATTGGCCCTTCTTGGTCTGGTACATGCGGTCCTTGTGACGCTTGGGATCGTCGGCCACGAACCAGTCGCGGTACGTCGGCGTGTAGTACACCCCGCCCGCCTTGCGGACCTCGGGCTTTTCCTCCACCTTGGCCTGATGCCCGGCCGTCAAGCGGATCACTTTGCCCAGGAACTGCTCGTACACCTGGCCTAAAATGTCGGCTCCGATGACTGAGAATTCGTAGGGGCTGTCCGGGTAGTACAGCTTGCGGATGATCTCTTTCAGCACCCCGTCGTCGACGGTCAAGCCCAAGGTCCATTCATCGGGCAGTTCGCGGCGGTCCCTCTCGGCGGCAAAGTGGAACAGCCCCGAGTTGTACCGGTCATCGGCATCGCGAAACAATTCGCACAGCCGCCGGTAGAGGTTCGGCCCGTTCGGCAAGACCTGCAACCGCCCGTAAGTCTCCATCCCACGGTCTTCGCAGATCCGCAGGAAGATCAGCCGGTCGATGGTCTTCTGAACGGCGAAGTTCAAATCGCGTTGCGACAGGTCGCGGTTGCGCAGCGCCAGGTTGCGAGCCAGCACCAGCCGCCAGCCGTCGATTTCGTCCAGGAAGGTCGCATCCACTTCGGCCGTACCCCGCTTCTTCTTGTTCGATTCCGCGTACCGGTCGAAGGAACCTTTCAGCACGGCGTCCCGCGAGAAAACAGCGGCGATCTCGTCCCAACGTTCTTCGTACTGGTCGAACGTGACGTACATCACTCGCGCCGTGGAAGGCCCGTCCGTCTTGACCGGTCGCACGCGGCAGTCGTAGACCGCGAACTCCTCGAAATCCGTCAGGATGCTGAGCGCCAGTTTCGCTGACCAACCGTAGCGGCGAAGTTGAAACGCGGGGGCGATGTCGTGCTTGATATTGACCGACGGCTTCTTGGTCTCGACGAAAAACTTCCGCTCGGGACCAACTCGGAAGGAATAGTCGGGCGACTTGGTGGAACCGCCGATCTTCAAGGAATCCTCGTGGACCACCTCTTTGTACGCCTCGGCATGGCCTTGACGGTTCAACACGTCCCAGCCCAGCAGTTCGAACATCGGGTCGATGAACTGCCGCCGCAGCGACGTTTCGCTGAACGAATCGGACAAATACGTGGCCCTGTTTTCCCGAAACTGCTGAACCAACTCGAGCAACTCGTCAGGGGCGGGCATCGCATCAACTCTGGGGCTAGGAAAACTGAGACCGACTCAAAACAATCCACGGGAAACCCGATGGATGGAAGTTGCCTGGACCTGCCTTCCCAGTCTCTCCGGGTTCCTGCGTGGATCGTATCGTTCATTCCAACATTCCGTGCCTAGTGTGTTGTCCCGGCGAAATCTTGGGTTCGCGATGAGTGAGCGGCACGGCGTTAGCCGCCGGCAGCGTCGAGAACCGGCGGCTAGCGCCG
>SKKK01000603.1 GCA_007121535.1 Planctomycetaceae bacterium
CTAGCCGCCGGTGGGGTCCAGAACCGGCGGCTAGCGCCGTGCCGCTCACAATCCGCATTTTTCGCCTAGACACCGCACTAGCCCCATTTTTGACAGCCTCGGAGGGTCGTATGCGCTTTCACGGACGTGAGCAGACGATGGGAACGCTGGTGATGCTAGCAGCGCTAGCTGGCGTGGTGGCTGGGTCTGCACCCGGCATGGCTCAACCGCCGCCCGTTGCCCCTTCGATGTTGACCGATGCTCAGTTGAACGACGTGTTCTTCATCGATCCCGATCGCGGCTGGGCGGTCGGCGACCGAGGCGCAATCTGGCACACCGAGGATGGAGGCCGACATTGGCGTTCGCAGGATGCCCCGGTCGCGTGTCGCTTGAGTTCCGTCTGGTTCATCGATGACCGCCGCGGCTGGATCGTCGGCGGATGGACGCATCCGTACACGCACCGCACCACAGGCGTCGTGTTGCGAACGGAAGACGGGGGGCAACGTTGGGAGCTGGTCCCGAGGCTCAGTCTTCCCGCGCTACGGCGCGTCAAGTTTTTCGATCTGCGTCACGGTTGGGCGGTGGGCGACGCTTCGGCATTGTATCCGGTCGGCGTCTTTCGCACGGACGATGGTGGACGAAGTTGGTCTTCTGTCCCGGCGGCTGGCGGCGGGACTTGGATCGACGGCGATTTCGTCGATTCCCAATCAGGTGTGATCGTCGGTCGAGAATCGACCGTGTCCCAGGTACATCAGCGGGGCGTCGCCGATGCCCAATCACCGCCAACGGGCCCGCGTACGGCCCGTTGCGTCCGGCTGCCCGGCAGGAATCTGCCCAGCGCCGATGCCGTCAGCGCCGGATGGTTGGTCGGCGATGGAGGCTTGGTTTTGCGGACCAGCGACAGCGGGCGTCATTGGACGCCGCCGCCAACTCGGTTGCCGGGCGGAGTGGTCGATTATTTCGATTTCCGCAGCGTTTCGGTTGTCGGAAGCCGTGTCTGGATCGTCGGAAGCCCGGGCACACGCGTGCTGCATTCGCCGGACGCCGGAGCGACCTGGGACTTGTTCGACACGGGGCACGCCCTGCCGCTGCACGCGGTCCAATTCTTGGACGCTCATCGCGGTTGGGCTGTGGGAGCGCTGGGCGCCATTCTGGCAACTCGGGACGGCGGTCAAAGCTGGACCGTCCAACGTCAAGGGGGCGCTCGGGCAGCTTGGCTGGCGCTGATCAGCCGTCCGGATCAGTTGCCGTTGGAGTGGATCGTCAGCGTGGCTGGCAACGAGGGCTATTTGGGCGCGGCGTACGTAATTCACGCCCCGGCGGCTGCGGCTTCTTCCTCGCTGCAAGCCCACCTGGAGGACCGTTTGAGCGAGGCGGTCACGACGCTCGGCGGATGCTCGGCCACACTGGCCTGGGAATTTCCGCTGCCGGTGGCGGGCGACAACCAGCCGCTGAGCGCAATCAAGGCTCAGTGGGATCGATTGCACGGCACGGCGGCGCAGGATCGTCTGCAAGAGTATCTGGTACGAAAGATCCGCCAGTGGCGTCCCGAGGTGATCATCACCGAGCCGACTCGGCCGCGAAGCGACAACCAATTGGCTCAATCGATCAACCAAGCGGTGCTGACCGCGATGGAAGCCGCCGCCGATCCGTTGGCCGAAACGGACCAGGCACTGGTCACGGGGCTCGGCCCGTGGAAGACGAAGAAAGTCTTCGGCTTCGAAGGACCCGACCAAACAGGTTCGGTCAATTTGACCACGGCTCAATTGGCCGCCCGCTTGGGAACTTCGTTAGCCGATCAGGCCACGCTGGGGCGCCAATTGCTGGACTCGCAGCATCGATGGCCGGCACAGACCCTGGGCTTCCGATTGTTGCAGAGCCACGTACCGGGGGAACTGGGTCGCCAGGACTTTTTCAGCGGGATACCCATCCAGCCGGGATCGGCTACCCGCCGCCCCCTGCATTCGCATCCTGCCCAGGATCTGCGCACGGTCAGCCGATTGATCCAGCAGCGACGGAACATCGAACAACTGCTGCGATACGCATCGTCCACATCACAGCACCAAGCGACTTGGTTCAGCCAGGTCGAAAACCTGATCCGCGATCTGGACGCCGCTTCCGGCGCTCAGGTACTGTTCGAGTTGGCACACAGCTTACGAAACTCGGGACACATGGAGCGGGCTGCCGATGCCTACGATTACCTGCTTCAACGATTCCCGGACGATCCCTTGTGCGAATCGGCGGCCATCTGGTTGATCCAATACTCCAGTAGTGGCGAGGCGCAATGGGCCTTTCGCGGCGCGGAGCGGCCAGCCGAGAAGATCCCCTCGCTGGCCAACCCGGCGGTCGTACTGCCTTCGGGAGTTGTGCCAGCCGAGCACCTGGCCGAGATCATCTCCGCGCCTCACGCCGATTGGCAAGAGACGGTCCAAGAAGGCTCGTCGACCGTCACGCAACAGGGTGTCCAACGCACTCGACAGCCCACCGATTACGCCCAGTTTATTCGCGAGCGTTACCCGTCGCTGCTGGTCGATCCCATCGTGCGGTTTCCTTTGCTGGCGGCTCGTCGCGCGTCCAGCCAGTCCGCAGAAACCGAGGGTTATTTGAATTCGCTGGCCGCCAGCCGTCTGTCGGAGGCCTGGTCGGCGTGCGCTCGCAGCGAGCTGTGGATCGCTTCCCCCACGCGGGTCGCTCCCAAGCCCTTGGCGATCTGTGCCGTTGCCGATCAACCACCGCTGCTGGACGGCCGTCTGGACGATCCGACGTGGCAGAACAGCGAGCCGTTGCAACTTGTCAGCGACCAGGGTGACGACGCGCATTGGCCGGCCGCTGTCCTCTTGGCCCATGATGACCAGTACCTTTACATTGCGGCCAATTGTCGCAAAGTCCCCGGTTTGGCCTATCCGCCCAGTAGGGAAGCGCGGACGCGCGATCCGGATTTGAGTCGACGGGATCGTATCGAGATATTGCTGGATGTCGATCGAGACTACGCGACCTATTACCGGCTGGTCATCGATCATCGGGGTTGGGTGCGTGATGAATGTCTCGGTTCTCCGGCCTGGCAACCGCGGTGGTATGTGGCAGCCGCCGAGGATGATGTTTCGTGGACCGTCGAATGTGCGATTCCGTGGAGTGAATTGGTCGAGCATCGACCGGACAGTCACCAGTACTGGGCCATCGGCGTGCATCGGATCGCACCGGGCGGCGGTTTTCAGTCCTGGAGTCAACCAGCAACGCCCGAGATTCGCCCGGAGGGTTTCGGGCTGCTGAAATTCCCGTGAGTACCGACGCGGTGCTGCTACTTGACGTTCGTGCCGAGAGAGACTAGCGTGTCTTCCAGATAACGCTCGACCGTCCACCCTAGCTCGCTGACTCACGAAAGGTCTTCGCATGTCCGTTCGAACTCTCCTGCTGGGCGTCCTATTGGGCGCGATCGTCCAAGCGTTTGGCGACAGCGGCACCTCGCAGGGTGCGGATCGCCCGAACTTCGTCTGGATCGTTTCGGAAGACAACTCGATTCATTACATGCGGATGTTCTATCCGACGGGCGCACCGACGCCGAACATCCAGAGCCTGGCCGAACGCGGCTTGATCTTCGATCGAGCTTTTTCCAACTCGCCCGTCTGCTCGGTCGCGCGAACCACGTTGGCCACCGGAATGTATGCGCCGCGTAACGGGACACAATTCCATCGGCGTATCCGACCGGCGCGACTGCCCGAGGATTGGCGCATGTTTCCCTTCTACCTGCGTCAAGCCGGGTACTATACGACCAACCACGTGAAAACCGATTACAACACCCCGGCGGGAAGCGGTGTCTGGGACGAATCCAGTCGACAAGCCACTTGGCGGAATCGCCCGGAACCGGACACGCCTTTCTTCCACATGCAGTCGTTTCCCGTATCGCACGAAGGATCGCTGCACTTTTCAGCCGAACAGATCGATCCCGCCGCATTGCAGAACGATCCCGACTCGGTCGAGCTATCGCCACATCATCCCGACACGGCCTTGTTTCGATACACGCACGCTCGCTACCTGGATCGCATGCGCAACGTCGATGAGATCGTCGGTCGAATGATGGCCGACTTGGAAGCGGACGGACTGTTGGAGGATACGTTCGTTTTCTATTTCGGCGATCATGGCGGCGTGTTGCCGGGAAGCAAAGGCTATCTGTTCGAAACCGGTCTGCATATCCCGCTGGTGGTCTACGTCCCGGATAAGTGGAAATCTCTCTCGCCGCTGCCGCAGGGGAGCCGCGTGCAAGGGTTCGTCAGCTTCATCGATTTTGGCCCCACCTTGATCCATATGGCAGGTGCCTCGGTGCCGGACCACGTGGACGGCCGCCCGTTCCTGGGAGCCCATATCACGACCGACCAACTGGAATCGCGTGACGAGACGTTCGGGTACGCCGATCGGTTCGACGAAAAATACGATCTGTCGCGGTCGCTTCGCAAAGGCCGCTACAAGTACCTGCGAAACTATCAAGCCTTCTATCCGGACGGGCTGCGGAACAACTACCGTTACCGGATGCTGGCCTATCAGCAGTGGCGAGACCTGTATCGAAGCGGAGAACTGAACGAAGTACAGCGACGGTTCTTCGAGGCCAAGCCGGTGGAAATGTTGTTCGATGTGGAAGCCGATCCCTACGAAACGGTCAATCTGGCCACCGACCCCGACTACGCTGACGTATTGAAGGATCTGCGAGCCCGTTTGCAGCAGCGAGTCAAAGGGATGCCCGATTTGAGTTTCTTTCCTGAAAGCTATCTGGTCGAACACGCGATGGACGATCCCGTGGGTTTCGGTCAACAGCATGCCGAACAAGTCGCGCGATTGGTCGACGTCGCCGACTTGGCTTTAGTGCCGTTCGACCAGGCAGCCGAACCGCTGGCCGATGCATTGCGTTCCTCCGATCCCTGGCAGCGGTATTGGGCGCTGATCGTCGGTAGCTGCTTCGGAGCACAGGCCGAATCGCTGGTCCCGGCCGCTCGACGTCTGCTGGACGATCCCGAACCGCTGGTCCGCGTGCGCGCGGCAGAGATGTTGGGGATCGTCGCTGCGATCGATCCCCGTCCCACGCTTCATCAGGTCCTGGAGACCACCGAATCGGCCGTGGAAGCTCTATTGACACTGAACACGGTCGTCTTCTTTCATGATTCCATCGAACACCGATTTCCATTCGACATCGAGTCCGTCCGGATGCGCGTCACCAGCAACGAGACGGATCGACGCTTGGAGTATCTTTCCGACGGATCTTCGAGGCAGTAACCGAACGGTTCGTCGCGGGTCACCGTTCGGCGCGGGTCTCTCACTCCACCGTTCGGCGAGGGTCTCTGCCCCCGCCGGAACCGCCGACCGTAGGTCTCCCAAGTTGATTTTGCTACCACCCGGTCGCGGCATCGTCGAACCGTTTCGGACTGCAACCTGGAATCCCTACAATCCGAATTGGGAAAAGAAACGTGTTTCCGAGTCGATATCTCCGATCACGACCAGTTCGGCATCGGCAGGCAGTGGAACGCGAGCGTCCGGATTGACGTCGAACGTTTGGCCTTGGACAACCGCTACCACGTTACAGCCGGTCTTTTGCCGGATGTCGCTTTCGATCAGCGACTTTCCGATCAGAGTCGGAGGAACAGGCAGGCGAAAGGCGTCCAGGCCCTCGGCCAACACCAGGATATCGGCTCGCTGCAGCAGGTTGAACAGAACATTCGCGCCCGTGGTGGCGTAAGACATCACGAAATCGGCGCCGGCGCGATGCAGCGTTGAAACGTTTCGTTCCAAGTTCGCGCGCCCCAGAATATGGATATCGGGCCGCAGCCGTCGACAGTAAATGGTCAGGTACACATTCATGTCGTCGTCGTGAGTCGTGATCACGACCGTGGACGAATCCCGGATTCCCGCCCGCTCCAAAACCTCCAGTTCCGCCGCGTCGCCGCAAACCAGTTTGTCGGGAGCAATCCAAGGCTCGGGTTGCCGTTCCACGATTCGATAATCGATCTGCTCGATCTCCAGCGATTCCGCGACCGCTCGACCCACTCGGCCACCGCCGATGATCAGGATCGGCTTGTCGCTGGTTTCGTAAATGCAGAACAATTCGTCGTAAGCGTCCAACTGTTCCCGCGAGCCGGCCAGCACGAGGACCGAGGTGGATTGGATCAAGGTATCGGGACCGGCGATTTGAAACCGGCCACGATCCCAAACGCCGACGACATTCACATTGGCGTGATCGCGAAGCCGGATATTTTCCAACGTTCGTCCGACCAGGGGCGTGTTCAACGCCGTCGCCTCGGCGACCATGATCTCGCCGAACTGGCCGACAACGCGGGTCTTCGCATCGCGTCCCAAAATGCGCCGCGCGAGCGCCTGTCCCAGCATTTCAGGAATCTGCAGCACCTGGTTGCAACCGGCCAGTTCCAGGATATCGATCGACGCGGGCGAAGCGGCTGTCGCGACGACCCGCACCGATTCGGAAATCTCCCGCACCGTGAAAGCGACGTTGGTGTTCGCGGTATCGGTTCGATTCGCCACGACCAGCGCGGCTCGCTGGACCCCCGCTCGGCGATACGTGTCGGGATCATCCAGTTGACCAAGCATGACACAATAGCCGTCATCGTGCCACTCCAAGGCCTCCGACAAGTCCGAGACGAGAATGACGTACGGCTGATGGGAACGGTCCAGCAATCGGATCAGGGAGGCTTCGACAGCTCCCAAACTCGTCAGAATGACATGACCGGCGACTCGGCCGGATATCCGACGCGGCGCCCGAGCCGCAGCCTGAGCTTCCATCCAAGGCACGTAAAAGAACTGGATGAACATGAACGGCATCAGCACCAGCATGAACACCGTTCCCGACATCAACACCACGACCGAAAAGATGCGTCCCAGGTCGGAGTGAAAAGTGATGTCACCAAAACCCAAGGTGGACATCACGACCAGCACCCAGTAGACCGCGGTGGGCCAACTATGTTGTTGCCCCTCGAGTCCCATCACCAAATGAAAAATCACGGTGTACAAGGTGACTACGGCTGCGAATATGACCAGTAGCCGACCCAGCACCAGAAAATTTCGGCGCCGTTGTGGATTGGTCAGAAAACTCAAGACAACGGGTAATGACTTCATCAGCGATCACCGCAAGTCCGGCTGAGGGGATGGTGGGCATGATTGGGACTCCGCGGCGGACAGGGCTTCCACCGCCGCAGCAAGCTCGGGCGCCCGGTCACCGATCAAACTGCGGATCGCTGAGGCGGGGATGGTGGTCTTCAGCACCATCTGCAGATTCCGGTCCATGCCATCCTGGCGGCTGTAGTAAATCGAACGGGTGGACGTCGCGATCGAAGCCAGTTCACCGCGAGCGTTGAAAATGCCCGCACCACTGGATCCTCTGGCGAAATCGGCCGTAATCGCCATGCGAGCACGTCCGGCCGCCGGGCCGGATCGACGTTCACGAAAGTTTCGAGCGACGACGCCCGTCGTGACGGTGTAGAAGTTACCCGAAGGGTGTGTAATCGCCGTGACGGCTTCGCCTGGAAGATCGCCTTTCGACAAGGGGGCGGGAGAAAAGTCAGAGCCCCGGACTTGAAAAATCGCCAGGTCATCGGCGATCGATGCGGCCAAAATCTCGATGATCGGATAAAAGGCCCCGTGAAACGTGACAATCCCGAACACCGCTTTCGACTCCTCGTCGTTCTGAGCGATCACGTGGTGATTCGTCACGCCGATTCCATCGGCCGTCAGCATCACGCCACCGGCGATCGATGTATGCCAATCGTCACATCGCGGGCACTTGAACAAGTACGCCAGTCCGACTACCGAATCGCGGCGAGCCGAATAGATTTCGGCCGGTTCCAAGCGATTCGCCAGTTCGACGGGCGGCAAGTCGAACGCATGGTGAGTTCTGGAAGCCAACTGACTGTTCAATTCGGTGGCAGGCACATGATTGGGATCGGCCAGCCACTGACGTAGCGATCGGTTGGCGGACCGATAGAATGCTCGGTCGTCGATCAGATCGGTTTCGCTCGACCGACCTGCCTTCGCAACGAGAGTTATCAATAAGACGGCGAGGACGAATATGCGCATGGGTGATCGTTCCAAGTTGAAATTAAGAAATCTTGAATTTTTCGAAATCGGGGACCAGTCGAGCTAATTCGTCGGCAAGATACGTTCGCACCTCGCGGATGGTACGAAGCGTGAGCACCTGTTGGGCGATCGATTCAGCCGTAGCGATCGAGAGATGCCGAGCGAATTCCTTGATGTACGGGATCAGCGCCGGGCTCATGCTGAAACTGCGCAATCCCATGCCCAATAGCACGGCATAGGACATGGTGTGCCCCGCCATTTCTCCGCACAGGGTCACCGGTTTGCCAGCATCCAAGCAGGCTCGGATCACGTTCTTCAAAATCTGAAGGACCGGCGGGGCCAACGGTTGACATAGGTGGGCCACTTTCGGATTGTCTCGATCGGCAGCCATCAAATACTGGACCAGGTCGTTCGAGCCGATCGACACGAAATCTACCTCCTCCAACATCAGGTCGATGGAAATCGCTGCTGCCGGCACTTCCAGCATCATCCCCAGGGGCACGCGAGCGTAAGGCTTTTGCTCCGCATCCAACTGCGCCTGTGCTTCCCGCACCACGCGTTTCACCTCGATAATCTCCTCCAACGTCGTAATCATGGGGAACATCAGCCGCACGTCGCCGCCCAGTTCCCGGGCGACCGCGGCGGCACGCATCACTGCGCGAAGTTGGGGTTGCAGGAAGTTCGGGTGTTCGAAGCACAACCGGATACTCCTCCAGCCCATGAAAGGGTTGGACTCGCGATGCCTTCGGTTCAAGAAAGGCAGGGTCTTATCGCCGCCCAAGTCGATGCTGCGGATCGTGACGCGATGGTCAGGAGCCGCCTTGATCACGTCGATATACAGTTGAACCTGCTCCTCTTCGCCGGGAACGGTGGGATGTGTCAGGTACAGGTATTCCGTACGAAATAGACCGATCCCTGTGGCCCCCATCGCTCCAGCGGCCTCGGCGTCGGAAACGCTGTTCACATTCGCCAGCAACTCGATCGAAACACCGTCCGCCGTCTCGGCCGGCAAATCACGATTTTCGACCAGATGATCCTTGAAGTCGAAGAATTCCCGTTCCAGCTTCAAGTACGCAGCCTGCGCCTCGGCATCGGGATCGATGATCACCAGGCCCTCTCGCCCATCGACCACCAAATGATCGCCGGTCTTGACGACCTCCAAAATGTCCTCGATCCCAGAAACGGCGGGGATGCCCAGACCGCGAGCGACGATTGCGGCATGACTGGTTTCCGAACCGCATCGGGTCACGATCCCACGCACTTTCAACGCATCGATCCCGACCACTTGGGAAGGCAGGAGTTCATCCACCACCAGGATCACAGGATTCGCCAAAAGCACCTCGTCTGCCTCGACCGAATCGTTCTGCAAATGCCGCTCGACCCTCTGGATGACGTCGCGAATGTCGGTCAGCCGTTCACGCAGGTAACTGTCATTAAACTTGGAAAATGCCTCGCTATACACTTCTAATGAGTGGTGCAGTGCACCCTGGGCGGTCATTTCGTGGCGGATGATCCCTTCGTGCACCCGGTCGATCAGCGAAGCGTCGCACAGAATCGCCCGATGGACGTCGAAAATCGCCGCATCACTTGGGCTCAACTGCTGCTCGGCCTTCTGCTGAATGGCAATCAAATCCTCTTCGGCTCGCCAGCGCGCGGCTTCATACCGGGACAATTCTGCCTGGATATCGACCTCGCCCGCTGACGGCGAGGCCGGCGGCAGGAACAATTTGTTGGCACAATACGCGGTACCGACAGCAATTCCGGGGGATACTGCAACTCCCTTTCGCATGAACCACCATCCTAACTGTCAAGCCCACACATGAAAACATTTGTGGTTTGGCACGTGAAATCTGAGTTGTGTAGGGGGATTGCGCTAAGTATACTAACCCACCTTCGGCTGATTGGGAAAGCAACTGGGACACGGAGCGCCCGAATATAACGAGAAGGACCATGCGGTTCACCTTGATCGACCAAATCTCCGATCTTAAACCGGGCCGCAGTATCTCGGTCGTTAAGATTTTGTCTCCGACGGAAGAGTACTTGCAAGATCATTTTCCTTGTTTTCCGGTCATGCCGGGGGTCCTGATGCTGGAAGCCATGTACCAAGCCAGCGCACTGCTGGTGTCTGCAACCGAGGATTTTCAGCATTCGACCATCCTGCTGAAGGAGGCGAAAAACGTCAAGTATACCGGTTTTGTGGAGCCTGGCGAAAGCCTGGAGATCCATTGCGAGTTGGTCACGATGCAAGATGCGTTGGCCACCTTGAAGGCAAAGGGGATGATCGGCCAGCGAAAGGCGGTCAGCGGGAAACTGGTGCTGGAGCGATTCAACATCAGTGATCGGTTGCCCGAACGAGCGAACAGAGACGAGTATGCTCGGTTGAAAATGCGACAGCATTTGGAAATGCTGCAATGCGTAAGCCACGCCTGAGAGTGAAGGGGTGACTCTGGAGTGGTTGTTTTGTACCTCAGTAAAACGGAGTCGTTTGATGCCAACCCATGATGAAGTATTTGAAAAAGTCCGAAGCGCGCTGGTCGACGCCCTGGGAGTCGACGATGACGAGGTGAATCCCGAGTCCACGATGGTGGGGGACCTGGGGGCCGAGTCCATCGACTTCTTGGACATCGTGTTTCGACTGGAAAAAGCATTTGGGATCGAAATCCCTCGGGCCGAACTGTTTCCCGACGATGTACTGACCAGTGCCGAATACGTTCAAGACGGAAAGGTTACCGAAGCGGGCCTGATCGAACTGGAAAAACGCATGCCCTTCGCGGATCTGTCGAAGTTCAAGGAGAACCCGGCGGTCCAAGAATTTGGAAATATGTTGACTGTCGACGATTTGTGCCGTTACGTGGCCAGCAAAGTCGGTGCCAACTGATCGCGAGTCCTGTCTTTCACAGGGCCGAACCTCCGTCAGAAAAGGGGCATTCCCTTTTTCTGATGGAACTTGGCCAACACTACGGTTTGGATGAGCCCCGACATGCGCTGGTTCTGGATCGATCGATTCGTGGAATTCGAGAGCGGACGTCGTGCGGTCGCGATCAAGAACGTAAGTTACGCAGAGGAACAAATCCCTGACTACATGCTCTCGATGCCCATCATGCCCAGCACGCTGATCCTCGAGGGAATGGCCCATACAGGTGGTTTGCTGGTAGCAGAGAAAAGCGGGTTTTTGCATCGCGTGGTCCTCGCCAAGGTGAGCAAGGCCTTTTTTCACGAGCATGCGACGCCCGGTGATCAATTGATATACACAAGCGAGATCCAGGCGATCCAACCGCGCGGGGCCTTGGTTCATTCGACAGCTCACTTGGATGGCCTGTTGTTGGCAGAAGCCGACGTGGTGTTTGCTCACCTGGATGAACGTTTTGCGGACATCCAGTTATTTGATCCGGCCGAATATTTGAGTATCCTAAGGTCATACCGTTTATTCGAAGTGGGGATTCGGCCGGATGGTAGTCCCATCGAAGTGCCGGAGCACATGCTGGATGCCGAGAGAAGGTTGTTGGACGTCGAGCGGCGGCGTTGTGCGAAGCAGTCCCCGTGACCCGGTGCGTGATGAAAGGTGAAATGGCCGATGAGGCGACGTGTGGTTATCACAGGAGTCGGTGTCATCAATCCGATGGGGCACGACGTCGAAACGATGTGGAATGGCCTCAAAGAAGGTCGCTCGGGGGTCGGTCCCACCACGATCTTCGATGCCAGCAGCTTCCCCACCAAAATCTCTGCGGAAATCAAGGATTGGGACTTCTCGCAAGTGGTGGACGATCCCGAGTGTTGGACCGACCGAGGCAGGCACACCAAGTTTGCCATCGGTGCCGCAAAGCAAGCCGTCGGTGGCTCGGGTATACTGGATTCGAAACTTGATCCGCTCCGATTGGGTGTCTATCTTGGCGCTGGAGAGGGAAATCAAGACTTTATTTCCTTCAGCCGCATGATGACCGCCGCCTTGGAGCCTGACGGACTGAATCTGACGCGTTTCATTCGCACCGGCTTGGATACGCTGCAGCCGATGGCGGAATTGGAACAAGAGCCGAGTGTTCCTGTCGGGCACGTAGCCGCCATGTTCAACGCGCAAGGCCCCAATGTGAATTGTTTGACGGCCTGCGCGGCCAGCAGTCAGGCGATCGGCGAAGCGACGGAGATCATCCGACGCGGCGATGCCGATGCCATGATCTCCGGGGGAACGCACAGCATGATTCACCCCTTTGGGGTAACCGGTTTTAATTTGTTGACGGCCTTGTCGACGCGAAACAACGAACCGCAACGGGCATCGCGTCCCTTCGATCGTTTGCGGGACGGTTTTGTGCTGGGCGAAGGTGGTGCCATGATCGTGCTGGAGGAACTGGAACACGCGAAACGCCGCGGCGCCCATATTCATGGTGAAATCCTGGGTTATGGTTCGACCGCCGATGCCTACCGAATCACTGATATTCATCCGGAAGGTCGCGGGGCCATCGGGTGTATGAGCATGGCCATCGAGGATGCTGGCCTGACCCCCGAGTCCATCGATTACGTGAACGCTCACGGAACCAGCACGGCCGTCAATGACCGAGTCGAATCGGTGGCTTGTAAAGTCCTGTTCGGCTCGCGAGCCATGCAGGTTCCCGTATCCAGCACCAAGAGCATGATGGGGCACCTGATCGCCGCAGCGGGCGTAACCGAGTTGATCGTTTGTCTGCTGGCGATCCGCGATCAAGTTTTGCCGCCGACCATCAACTACGAAAACCCCGACCCGTATTGTGATCTGGATTACGTGCCCAACGAGGCGCGATCGGCCCGCTGTGAAGTCGCATTGAACAACAGCTTCGGTTTTGGCGGTCAGAACGTCACGATCTGCGTCGGCCGTTATCGGGATTGATCGATCGTCTCGATGGTTTTGTCCTTCCCCGGGCGAGTGGCGGCCAGCAAGAAATAAAAAAACCCGAAGCTTTCGCAAGCTTCGGGTTGCGAGCGGTCTAGTGGCCGATACTGGGTGGATCGTTGGCAAAGAAGTCGCGTGGTCCTCGCAACGTGTAGTACGGGTACGCGTACGTCCCGACGGGTGGACCAGGTGGCCCCATCTGTGGCGCGTGGTGTCGCCAGCCTTGGGTTTCGTGAATGGCGTGAGCCGCATTGCCGCCGACCGCGTGGCCGCCGACCACGTTGCCGCCGATCGCGTGGCCCACCAATCCGCCACCATGACACGCGCAACCCGAATGCGAGGGGCGGGCGTGATGGCGGAGGCAGCCGACTTGAATGGGCAACAGGATCGCCAAAACGGTCATCAAGAATAATCGCTTCATCTTCGGGGTGTCCTTAGCAACCTGGGTCGTAACATCCTCAAAGGTTTCATCGGTCGTGTATTCCCGAGAATCCAACAAATCGTCAAAGGTGGAACCAGATGTTTAGAATCAAGATTTGTGGGATCACTTGCTTTCAGGACGCGATGGTGGCCGTGCAAGCCGGTGCCGATGCCCTGGGGCTGAATTTCTTCCCTTCCAGCCCGCGCTTCATCACCGAAACCCGGGCCGAAAACATCTGTCAGCGGTTGCCCGCAGAAACCACTCGGGTAGGGGTGTTTGTCAATGCGTCCGTGAACCAGATGTGCGAGTTGGCTGAACGCCTGCGATTGGACTGGCTGCAATTGCATGGTGACGAGTCGCCGGAAGTCATCGCGAAATTAGCCCCCTTTCGAATACTGCGAGCATTTCGACCGAAAAGCAGGGACTTCGCACCGGAACTGGAATATCTCGGGATTTGCCGATCCCAATCTTCGCTGCCCGGGGCCGTTCTGGTCGATGCTTACGACCCCAGCGAGTACGGCGGGACAGGAAAGACAGCCGATTGGTCGGCCGTACCGACCTTTGCTGCGCAAGTCGCGCCCACCCCGATCGTACTTGCCGGAGGCTTACGGCCGGAAAACGTAGGCGCGGCGATTCGGATGGTGCGGCCAGCGGCTGTCGACACGGCCAGCGGAGTCGAGCTACACCCTGGCCGAAAGGATCCGGAGCGGGTTCGAGCTTTCGTCAACGCCGCTCGGGCCGCATGGGATCAGGTCGAGCGCCGTTAGACCGAGTCGCGAAAAACACCTAATGCGTTGTCCAGGCCAAAAATGCGGATTGTGAGCGGCACGGCGCTAGCCGCCGGTTCTGGACGCCACCGGCGGCTAGCGCCGTGCCGCTCACTCATCGCGACCCCAAGATTTCGCCTGGACAACGCACTAGCCGATTCCTCCAAAAGGGTGGGGGAGTTGTTCGCAGGCTGATCAGTATCTATCATGTCACGACCGATAGCTGCCAGAATCGGCGAATGCGTTTCTTCTTCAAGGGAAAGAATCTGATGAGTGTTGTTGCAGAGTTGGACTACGTTGTTGCAGATCTTGATTTAGCGGATTATGGGCGTCACGAGATCGCCATGGCCGAACACGAGATGCCGGGCCTGATGGCGACTCGCAGAAAGTACGGTCCAAAGAAGCCGCTCGCCGGCGCCCGCGTGATGGGCTCGTTGCACATGACGGTGCAGACAGCCGTGCTGATCGAAACGTTGCAGGAACTGGGCGCCGATGTACGCTGGGCCTCGTGCAATATCTTCTCGACGCAAGATCACGCCGCGGCTGCCATCGCCGCAGGCGGAACACCCGTGTTCGCATTTAAGGGCGAATCGTTGGACGAGTATTGGGAATTCACCAAGCGAGCCTTGACGTGGCCGGACGGCAGCGGGCCGAATCTGGTGGTCGATGACGGCGGTGATGCGACGCTGTTGATTCACCGCGGCTACCAAGCCGAGGAGGATCCGAGCATTCTGGACGAACCGACGGACAACAAGGAATTGGCGATCGTCAACCGGGTGATCCGCGAAAGCCTGGAGGAAGATCGCCAGTTCTTCCATCGAGTGGTCGAAGGTTGGCGAGGTGTCTCGGAAGAGACGACCACGGGAGTCCACCGTCTGTATCAAATGCTGGAGCGGGGCGAATTGCTGGTCCCCGCGATCAATGTGAACGACTCGGTGACCAAGTCCAAGTTCGACAACGTTTACGGGTGCCGCCATTCACTGATCGATGGAATCAATCGAGCTACGGACGTGATGATTTCGGGCAAGATCGCAATGGTTTGCGGGTTCGGCGACGTGGGGAAGGGATCGGCCGAGTCCCTGGCCGGTCAAAAGGCGCAGGTGTGGGTTTCCGAAGTCGACCCGATCTGTGCCTTGCAGGCCGCGATGGCAGGGTACAAGGTCACGACGGTGGACGAAGCGTTGCCGTACGCGGACATCTACGTGACCGCCACCGGCAACCGAGACGTCATCACCGCGGAACACATGTCACGGATGAAGGATCAAGCGGTCATCTGCAACATCGGTCACTTCGACAACGAGATTCAGGTCGCCGAATTGGAAGCCTGGCCGGGAATCCAACGGACGCAGATCAAGCCTCAAGTGGATGCGTTCACGTTTCCCGACGGTCACACGATCTATCTGCTGGCCGAGGGTCGCTTGGTGAATCTGGGCTGCGCCACCGGGCACCCCAGTTTTGTGATGTCCAACAGCTTCACCAATCAAACGCTGGCTCAGATCGATCTTTGGACCAATCCTCGCGCAGTGGGGGTTTACGTCTTGGACAAAAAGCTGGACGAAGAAGTCGCCCGGTTGCATCTGGACAAGCTGGGTGCGAAACTAACGACCCTGACCCGGACCCAAGCCCAGTACCTCGGAATTCCCGTCGAGGGTCCCTACAAGCCAGCTCATTACCGGTATTGAGAATCCATGCCAGACATCCAAGCATTTCGCGCCCTGCGGTACGATCTGGGACACGTCGGGGCGCTGTGCGACGTCGTGGCGCCGCCTTACGACGTGATCAGCCCCCGGATGCAAGATCGATTGTACGCCCGTCACCCGCTGAATGTGGTGCGGCTGATTTTGAATCGGGAAGAGGCGGCGGACGACGAAACCCATCATCGCTACCAACGGGCGGCTCAGTTCTTCAAGCAGTGGCGAAGTGACGGCGTTTTGCAAACGGACCCTGATCCGGGACTGTACGTGTATCACCAGCAGTTCGAGGACCGGGGCCAGCAGCGGCTGCGTCGCGGCTTTATGGCTCGCGTGCGTCTGGAACGCTTCGGCGAGGGCGATATCTACCCGCACGAAGAGACCCATTCCTCGGCCAAGGAGGATCGGCTGAGGTTGACCAGAGCCTGCAAAGCGAACCTGAGCCAGGTGTTTGGGCTGTACCCGGACGAGCAGAACGAAGCGCAACTGCTCTTGGAGCAAGCCATCGTGGGCCGCACGCCGCTGGAGGCCACCGATGATCTGGGCGTGGTCCATCGCATGTGGTCGGTGACCGACGTCCAGGTGATCGGCGAGGTGATGAGCGTGTTGAGTTCGCGGCCTTTGTTCATCGCCGACGGGCACCATCGTTACGAGACGGCCTGCAATTACCGTGACCAGTTGGCAGCGGAGGTGAACCTGGCCCCGGAACACCCGGCGAATTTCGTGTTGGCCATGTGTGTCAGCATGAGCGATCCGGGCATGGTCGTGCTGCCCACCCACCGGCTGTTCCGCGGGCTGCCGCCGGTGACTTCGCAGCTTCTGATCGAAAAACTGCAACCAGCCTTTCAAACGATGCTCGGCGGCCAGCAACCCGCGGCGGCGGTCGAGGTTTGGGAGATGATCGAAGCCGACGCCCAACAAGGCACGATCGGCTTGTACGCGCCGGGGGATGGACGCTGGGTGCTGGCCAGCATCACCCCGTCCGGTTTGCAGCGCATGGCGGAATTGGCACCCGAACGCAGTGCCGATTGGCAGAGCTTGGGGGTCAGCATCCTGCATCGATTGATCTTGCACGATTTGCTGAACGCACCCGATCTGCCCAAATGCGAATACGTCCATCAAGTCCAGCAGGTGCAAGAGCTGCTGGAACAGGGCGATCCGCAGGGCGGACACTTCGGGCTGGCCGCGCTGGTGATGCCCGCCACCTTGGAACACATCCAGACGATCAGCCGGCACGGCGAGCGGATGCCGGCCAAGAGCACCTACTTCTACCCGAAACTGCTCAGCGGCCTGGTCTTCAACCCGTTGGAATAGCACCTTTCTCCGAAGACGGCAACGCCGTGAAACGTTTGTGATTTGCCGACCTCTCACCCCCGACCCCGCGTCGGCGGAAGGATGACTGGTCAACCTCCTCACCGCCGACCCCGCATCGGCGGAAGGATGACTGGTCAACCTCCTCACCGCCGACCCCGCATCGGCGGAAGGATGACTGGTCAACCTCCTC
>SKKK01000120.1 GCA_007121535.1 Planctomycetaceae bacterium
ATCTGTCCGCGCGTCGATCTCCTGCGCCATGGCCTCGACGAAGAACTGGTGATGCTTCAACCTCAGGCTGCTAGCGGGCCGTAGATCGCGCTTGCCTCGTAGGAGAATGGGCAGCCAAAGCCGCACGGTCCCTGGCATGTTAGAGCCGCAGCAGGAAACAACTCAATCCGGCAATTGTGTGTCACCCGAGATTCAACCACCTACTCCGAGAAGCCTGTGCAGCGTTCCGGCGCACTCGGTGTCGAGGATCAGGTGGTTGATCGTGCCGAGTTTGAGGCATTGGAGGACGATTTGGGCTCGGACTTGACCTACGGCTAGGACGGTGACGCCGGGCAGGTTGTTTTCGCGGGCTCGGAGGGCACAGCGGCGGAAGTGGGGTTCCTTGATTCCGGTCCAGCGCTTGTTGACGGCCTCGATGTACTCGCGGTCGGCTTGGTTGCTCAGACTCGTCTTTCTCGGAGTACAATCGTGGCTGTACTGGCGGAATCGCGACGGCCAACCGAAGTTTACTCGTCACTTGTCGGTTCAGGCGGGCGATCCCGTCCACAATAGCCTTCTGGCTCCAGTCTCGAACAGCGGTATCGGCCTGCTCCGTCGCATTCCACAGCGACCGGACCATTTCGAGCAAGGAATCCAAATCCTCGCCCGAGGGCTTTGCCGCGACCTTTCTAGTTCGAGTTTTCCGAGCCAACAATTCCTTTCTCCTACCCCCACATCTGACCGACCCACAAAGGAAAATCCCCCGTGGTAGGGTATTCCGGAGATTCACAGTAGAGTTCTGACTCGATTTTACCCGAATGGCCCCACACAACAAGCGACCGACAGCGAATCCGTCTTTTTTGCGGCCACGAGAAGTCCTCAGACACCAAGTCTTTCGGACGGAATTCGGGCACCCAACGCAAGTCTTATTCCAATCGACGTACGTTTATTCTGAAATGCAACGCCCAGCGTGGCGGATTGTTCGGCAGGGTCAGCTTACTTGAGCATAAGTGGTTTACTTTTTGTGAGCATCAACGCCAGGGGACTGTAGTCTCTTGCGATCGAGGGTCTGTTCGAAACCCTGTCCAACGAATCGCTGGCGAATGTTCTCGATGGTTTTCGTTCGGCAGGAGAATGCTTCCGCAATTCTCTGGTCGGTCCAGCACATCAGATGGAACCGAAAGATCTTCCGGCAACGGCGAATCCGGCCACGCCGTAGCCTGCCTCTGGCGAGCGAGTTATACTCGTCGGAAGCGTTTGGTAAATAGATAGATGGGTGGCACCTTTTGTTCTTTCAAGTTGAACTGTGAAAAACACCGAAGAATCATGGCCGGAATCTGAAGCCATCGATTCCAGTCGATCGATGAACGGTCCCAATATGCACCCCCCCTATTAGGAGTTTCGGTATGCCTCAGCGGTCGCGCTATCAGCAACGCGTCATCAAGAACTACTACGACAACCGCGAATCGATCGCATTGCAACGAGTGCAGGAGTTGGTCACGGAGCTATACCTGGCGGAAGGAAAGGCTCGCGAAAAACACTGGAAAAGTCTTGCGGGACACTTGGAAGCATTGGGTGTCGCCCCCGCCACCATCGACCACCTGATCCAACAGCAACAGCCCGAATTAGTCGCAAACCTGGTGACCAAGTTGGCTGCTAAAGAGTAGAGGAATCGGCAGAAGCGGGGCGGGAGTCGCTTTCGGGAAAGCTCGTTTCCATGTGGATGGTCGTTGCCCGAATACGACTCCCGCCCCCCCGTGGATCACGCGGGCCGAGCGGGACCTGACTAATCGTACGCTGCGAACAGCGCGTCGACAGCCTGCGCGTACTGGTCGGCTTCTCCTTCCCCAGAGAACAAACCGCCCGAACCGCCTCCGTTGCTGCTGGTGTCGGGAGGATCATAACTGGGAAGATCAAACAGATCCGGACTACCGATGATGTGGTGAATCGTGTTTCCGTTGGCCGACAACTGCCGCATGCGACCGCTCGACAGGTCGACCGACAGCCAACGCTCGACGTCCGCGTTTCGATCTGTCACCCACATCGAGCCTTGATTGATCTGAACCCGATAGTGTTGTGAATCGGCATCTACTGACTGACCGGGCACGTAGTACTGCCAGCCACCGATATTGATATGCCATTGCAGATTCCCCGCTGCATCCGTGGCGAACAACCAGCCCGACGCCAACACGGGATCCGTGCCGTTGATTTCGGACCACAACAGCGACCGGTAGGGATTGATCGAGGTGAACTCGGCCGCCAGTCCCAGTTCCCCGAAATTATTGTTGTCCGTGATGCTGTTGTTGGGGTCGGCGCCGAATCCGATCAGGGGCACGTGCACGCCGATTTCGTTCGGATTGCTGACCGTCGCACCGTTGCCGGGTGAGGCCGAACCGTCCTTCATGCCGGCGGGTTGCTGCGGTTGCGAGATCGTGTAGGACGTTCCTGCTTGGCTGGGCAGCACACCTGTGAACTTGTAACGGCCATGGTCATCCGTCACCGTCTCGTGTACAAACGGCGTGTCCATCAAGTCGGTACCACTCAATTGGATCCTGACCCCGGCGATTCCGGGTTCGCCTTCATCTTTCTGGCCGTCTCCATCCAGATCGATGTAAACGTAGCCGGCGACGGAGCTGAGCACCACGTCGCGAACCGTGACGGTCGCCGTGTCGGTCTTGAAGTCCGGCTCGCCACGCGTGGTCCCGTCATCTTGGACCGTGTACTCGAACGTATCGACGTGATCGAATCCCTCGGGCACCGTGTAGACGACTTCATCGCCGTCCAGAACGACCGAGGCACCTTTGGCCGACGTCGTTACGCTGATGATCGTCAACGTCTGGTCGCTTTCGTTCGGCGGCCCTGGCAGATCGTTGGCCAACAACTCCGACACGTCGAAGCGGAACTGCTGCCCAACCGCCGGTTGAGGATCGATCAGCACGAGATCGTCGTTAGCGATAGGTGGATCGTTGACCTCCCAGACCGTAATCGTCACCACGGCCGAATCCGTCTTAAAGTCGTCCACGATCACGCCATCGATCATCGATTGGCCATCGTCCTGGATCGTATAGGAGAACGTCGTCTGGCCGTTGAAGTGCGGATCGGGAGGCGTGTAACGGAAGACACCCGTTTCCGCATTCAACAACTCGACCGTGCCCTGCGTGCTTGCCGTGTCGAAACTGATCACCCGGATCGACTGGAATGCATCCTCGTTGGGTCCAGCCGAATCGTTGTCCAAGACATTGAACTCAGCCACCCCACCCTCGGGCATTTCAACTTGATCGTCCCGGGCGATCGGCGGACGGTTCATCGGGGCGACAGAGATGATCAACGTGCTGGAGGTCTCCAGCGGCTGATCGTCGGGCGGATCGCCGAAGGTACCCCCATCATTGGTCGTGATCGTCAAAACCGCTTCGCCGATGAAACCTGCATCGGGACGGAAAATCAAAGTGCCCAACGCCTGATTGACTCCGGCCAGCGTCAGCGTACTCAACTGTTTCGTCGCCGCGGGATCGTCGCCTTCGCCCAGCAGCAGCAAGCCATCGGTGACGGACAAGTCAACCGTAAACGTAGCGAACGTGTCATCATTGTCGGCGATATCCGGGTCGGTCACGGTCAGTCGGGCGCTGTTGGCGGCCGTGAATGCCAGATCGAAATCGTTGCTGGTGAAGACCACGTCGCCCGCTTCGATCGGATCGCCGTTCAATCGGTTCACGGGCGGATCGTTGACCGCCGTGACGTTAATGGTGATCGTTTTCGGCGCCGAGATATCGATCCCGCCTCGTTCGGTACCTCCATCGTCCTGGACCGCAACGGTAAACTGGGAAGTTCCCCCGACGTTCATTGCTGATTGGAACGTCAGCGTTCCATCGACGGAGACGCTGGGCGGAACTTCAAACAGGTTGGGATTGGTGATATCGTTGACAATGTAACGCAGCACCTGTTGATCCGATTCGTTCGGCGGCCCCGGTATGAACTCGGTGACCCAGCCGTCCATGGTCTGCAGCCCTTCGTTTTCTCGAACGGTGATCTCTGTTTGAGCCACCTGGAACGACGGCGGATCGTTCACCGGCAGAACGGTAATCGCAAAGGTCTGGGGCGCCGACGTATCGTCGCCCCCGCGATCGGTACCGCCGTCGTCGCGGGCAACGACGGTAAACGTCGAATTCCCAAACGCATCATCGGCCGGAGTGTACGTCAGCGTTCCGTCCAGATCTACCGACGGCAGCACCGCAAACAAATCCGGATTGCCAACATTGACGACCAGATACTCTTCCAACTGCTGATCCGATTCATTGGGCGGACCGGGAACGAAGTCGTGCGCCCAGTTTTCAATGACCTGAGGCCCCGAATCCTCGTTGACCTCGGGTGGATCGCTGGCGCTGAACGACGGCGGATCGTTCACCGGCAAAACGGTGATCGTGAAAGTCTGCCATTCCGAAGTATCGATGCCGTCGTTCTCGGTACCTCCGTCGTCCTGCACGCGCGCCCGGAACGTGGCTTCGCCGAACGCATCGTCCGCCGGCGTATACCTCAACGTTCCGGCGGTATCCACGTTGGGATTAACGGCGAACAGATTATCGGGATTCGCCAACACTTGGACGTCGTACTGTTTGACCGATTGGACTGCGTTTTCCTGCGGAGTCCCCGCGTCGAAGGTCGCCCAATCGGTCACGGTCTGCGGCCCGGCATCCTCGTTGATCGTTGGAGGATCGACAGCCGTGAATGTCGGCTGGTCGTTGACCAGGATCACGTTCACCGTCACCGTGGCCGTGCTGGGACCGTCTCCTTCATTGACCGTGTCCACGATGGTGTAGGTAAACGTATCGGTCCCGAAGAAATTGGCAACGGGCGTATAAGTCACGGTGGTCTGGTTGCCCGTGATCTGGACGGTACCATTCGCGGGATCGCTAACTTCCGTGATCTGAAGGTTCGCTCCGCCTGTTTCGCTGTCGAAATTGAAATCGTTCAGCAGCACTTCGAACTCATGGTTCGCCGTGTCTTCCAGGATCTGGAAGGAATCGGGGACCGCGAACGGTCGTTGCGGCGGCACGATGGTGACCAGGAATTCGTCTTGGACTTCGAGTGCGACGTCCTCTTGCGATTGCCGATAGTCCACATTGCCCAGATCGTTCATCGTGGCGGTGATGATGTAGGAACCCACCGGCGCCGTGAACTGGACGTTTGCGACCGCCGCATTGATTTCCGCAGTCAGGCCGCGAATCACCACGTTGTCGCTGTTGTTGCCCGTGACCACCAGACCCTGCAGTGCGGCCACCGCCAACGTTCCGCCGCTGCTGGCCAAGGTCAATCGTCCCTCGACATCTCCTCCCGGGGCAAACTGTGCGTCGACTTCATCCCCGACCTCGATACCCGCAATCGAGACCGTCAGATCCGGGCCCACTGCGTCGTGAACTGCCACGATATCGCTGGGCACCTCCAGCGTCGGCGGATCGTTGATCGGCCGGACCGCGATCGTTACCGTGTGGTGCACCTCGGTTTGGCTGACTCCATTGGCCAAATCCTCCGCCGTGATTTTCAGCGTCGACGAAGCGCCGTCCGCATGATAGAAATCCTGCTGGGCCTTGTACGTCAACCCCGCCATCGCCGCGTTGACCTGGTTCTGCGAGCCGACGAGCACCAAGCGGCCATCCGCACCCTTTCCATCATCGACATCCAGTCCGTCCACTGCCGGGACCTGAATCGGCGCATCGGTCACTAGCGTCACTCTCAACGGTTCGTCATCCGCATCGGTGATCGATACCGCCCCGGGGCCGAACAAAAGCTTGCCCGGCTCGTTCTCATTCCGCTCGTCAATCGCCACCTCGTCCGGAGCCGCGATCACAGGCGGTTGATTCTCCGGCATGATCGTCACGGTCACCGTCGCCGTTTGCGTTACTGAAACCCCGTCAAAAAGCACGTAGGTGAACGTATCGGTCAGCGGCCCTTCTGCCTTCGTGGGGATTTGGATCGGTGTATACCGGAACTCGCCGTCTCCCAAGTGCTCTACCGTCCCCTTTTGCCCATCGTGTTGGAACGATTGCACCTGCAAGACCCGGTCGCCGAGCGGGATGTGGACCACGGGATTGATGACATCAATGTGGGACCAGGGAACAATCGAGCCCGTTTGACCGGGTTGCGCTCCCGAACCGAATCCCGTGTCCCCGAAAACCAGAACTTCGATTCCCGTATCAGGGAATTGTTCGTTAGGATCGCCGATCGAAAAGGTGCGCTGTCCCTGTACAAGTGTGTCGTTCGCGAGGACATCGACACTTTGCGACCCACCACCCTGGATCACCAATTCATCGTCGAAGGCAACGATGGACTCTACCTGAAACAAGACATCGTAAATGAAGGCCTCGGCCTTCCCCGGCGCCCCGAATCCCTCCCGAAACCCCCCTGTATTATTCACCAGACCGGGCGCACTTGTGATGTCGCCCCTAGGCCCATTTTGGTAGGGATACGAAAAGATCAGCAAGGGCCCATCCAACTGTACATTGGGATCTTGGAAAGATACCGGAAATGGCATAACGGGCTTGCCGGGCCAGTTGTTGGACTGACCGGGCGGAATCGTAAACGCAACATCGTCGAACATTGTGTCGGCGTAAAAAGCAAATACACCAAAGTTGTTGCCGCCTTGCCCATCAAAAGTGCGGATGTCTTGGGCGTACACCTCCAATCGAAATGTCTCACCCGGATTGACGGCAGTCAACGTTTCTCGGCCGGCAGGCCCTTGGGGTGGGTCTGGAGCAATATCCTCCGCGATGCGACCTCGCACCTGCACCATCGGGGCCGGTGATTCACCTTCCGCATTCAAATAGTTGATGATCTGCAGCACGTCCATCGGCGTCAAATAGCCGTCGTTGTTCACGTCGAACATCAACGGCGCCGGCGCCCAAGCCTCGGCCTCGCCGCCTAGCGGCATCCCCATCTGCTCGGCCCCATCGCCGTTCAACGCGTTGATCACGTGCAGCGCATCCATCGGCGTGACCACGAAATCCCCGTTCACATCTGGCGGCAAGGCATAGTTGTGCCAAGGATTGAAATCCGCTGCCAACAGCACTCGATCTTCCAATCGCTCGATGTTGCCCAGCCGGTTGCGCGACCGCAAGGCAGCAGCTTTCCGTGTTTTTTGGCGACGAGCACGTCCAAGAACCGTGCGGCGTTTGTGACTCATTTTCTTTATTCCCTGATTCACCGACGACCTAAATGAAACTTCCGCTGCTGAACACCTTGGGACCTACGCGATCCTGACCGAAAGAATGTGAGGGCGATCCGATCGGAATGGACGTCCGGGACAGCCAATTGCAAATCGAGTTGCATGAATGCAGAACGATCCTTTGGTTATGGACGCCCCGAGCCGTAAGAAGTTCCGTTACGAACGGTACTTACGGCAAACCCATTCAATACACTACTCCACCATTCTACTTAAACCGCCTATGCGTCTCAAGTTCCTCATTTTAATCGGCCGGTGCCTCGCACTGGCCTATGTCATGGCACGGTTTTCCGACTGATCGTTGCATCAACGCCGTCATCAGCCTCATGACCGTCAACATCCGCACTTTTCTCCGAGAGTTGCCGACCAGCTTGATCGGCAAGTGAACCACGAAAATAAAACTTACGGAAGACAAGAGTCAGCCATAGGTACTGCTTTCATTGCCGATTGAGCTCTGCAGATATGGTTCGTGTATCGCTGCACTCGCCTGGGTGCGGCATCCCCACGGCTCGGCGACTTTGACTGCTCCGCAAATATGCAGATCTCACGCTTCGGGTTACGAAGTAATCCGGGTAAGGCGGCAAGAACTGCGAAGGCGCCCAAAGGGGGCATGGTGGGGGGGCTGTCGTTGCGCAAAGGAACTTGGAATCCCAGCCTTTCATTTTATTGGAAACCGCGTTATATTGGCACGCTTGTCGAACGGGATTCTTCGCGAAGGAATGTTGTGCGAGTCAGGCGTCGCTTCCCGGCACGTGAATGAGCTGATTATCGAAACAGGAACGCGGTGGCCCGCCCGCGCACCGCTTTTTCGGTGAGATCGAAGTCTATGGATCGGAATCATCAACAGGCTCTCTATCGTGCTATGTTTACGGCACGGCGGATCGACGAGCTTGAGCACGAGATCACCAATCGCGGCGAGGCCTTCTTCCACGTGCCGTGTAGCGGCCACGAGTCGATGGCGGCTTTGGCATTGCATTTGACTCCGGACGATTGGCTGCATTGCCATTACCGCGACAAGGCCTTGTTGATCGCCAGGGGGATACCGCCTCGATCCCTGTTCGACAATCTTTACTGCAAGGACAGTTCCAGTTCACGCGGGCGGCAGATGAGTGGGTTTTGCAGCGACCCGCCGTTGCATGTCTTGAGCATGGTCACACCGGTCGCCAACAACGCCTTGCAGGCGGTCGGCGTCGCAGCAGCGATCCGCAACCAGCCGTCGCGCCCTTTGGTGTACTGTGGCGTGGGGGACGGCACTACGCAACAAGGTGAATTCCTGGAAGGTTGCGGCGAAGCGGTACGCAGTCGATTGCCGGTGCTGTTGGTCGTCCAGAACAACCATTACGCGATCTCGACGACCACCGAAGGCCGTACGTTCTACTCGCTGACCGAAGGTCGGGCAGACTGTTTTTGGGGGATGCCGATTCGCTACGTCGACGGCCGCGACCCGTTGGCTCTGTATGATGCCTTTGGGCAAGCGGTCAGCGACATCCGTCAGACGCGCGGGCCGGCCCTGATGGTGGTCGATTTCGAGCGGCTGTCCAGCCACACCAACGCGGACGATCAGACGATTTATCGGCAAGCGGAAGAGTTGGAAATCGGCCGCTGCAAGGGCGATCCCCTGGCTAGGTTGAGAATTTGGCTGTTGAGCCATGGATGGACGGAGGATCAACTGGCGGAGATCGAGAACCAGGTCCAGATGCAATTGGAGGAAGCTGAGGAAGCGTCGGCTTTGGGTGCTGACCCGGAACCTGTTTTCGATGCAAAGAAACCCCTCCGAGTCGAATTGACTCATCCCTCTCGCGAGCAGCGGGGTTCGGAGCAGGGCCTGCAATTAATCATGCGGGACGCGATGCGGGCTGTGCTGCGGGATAAGCTGACGACCGATCCGCGAGTCGTGCTGTTGGGCGAGGACATCGAGGATCCCAAGGGCGACGTCTTTGGCGTCACCAAGGGTTTGAGCACGGAGTTTCCCGGGCGGGTGATGAATTCCGCGTTGTCCGAGGCGACCATCTTGGGCTCGGCGATCGGACGGGCGGTGGCCGGTCAGCGGCCCGTTGCGTTCATTCAGTTCGCCGATTTCATGCCGCCTGGCTACAACCAGTTGACGACGGAATTAGCCACGCTTTTCTGGCGCACCGGCGGCCAGGTCAACGTACCGGTGATCGTCATGATCGCGTGCGGTGGATATCGTCCCGGTTTGGGACCCTATCACGCTCAGACGCTCGAGTCGGTCATCGCTCATGCGCCGGGCTTGGACGTGTTCATGCCCGCGACGGCCTGCGACGCTGCCGGTCTGTTGAACGCCGCTTTCCAGTCGGAACGACCGACGGTGATGTTGTATCCGAAAAGCCTGCTGAACAATCAGGAAGCGACCACGTCGGCCGACGTCGACCGCCAGTTCATCCCCATCGGCACGGCGCGCAAAGTTCGCGGCGGCCGCGATCTGACTCTGGTCGGTTGGGGGAACACGGTCGGACTCTGCGGGCGAGTGGCCCTGGCCCTGGAATCGGCCGGGGTGGAAGCCGAAGTGATCGATCTGCGGTGCATTTCGCCATGGGACCAGCAAACCATCGTGGCTTCGGCCGAAAAGACTGCGCGGCTGATCGTCGTCCAGGAGGACAATCACACGTGTGGACTGGCCGCCGAAATCCTGGCCACCGTCGCCCAGCAGACTCGCGTCCCCGTAGCGATGCGTCGCGTCACTCGGCCGGATACCCACATCCCCTGCAATTTCGTCTGTCAAATGCAGGTCATGCCTTCGTTTCAGCGCGTGCTTGCCACGGCGGCCGAGTTGATGAACCTGGACCTGTCCTGGATCCCGGCGCCGCAGGTTGACGACGGAATGCATCTGGTCGAAGCCATCGGATCAGGCCCGTCCGACGACACCGTCGTGGTGGTGGAACTTCGAGCCGAGGTGGGCAGTCACATTCAGCGTGGCGAAGTGTTGGCTTCCTTGGAGGCGACCAAGAGTGTTTTCGAGATCACCTCGCCCGTTTCCGGAGTCCTGGAGGAGATCTTGGTCGCCGAAGGCGACGTGGTCGACGTGGGCACGCCCCTGCTGCGAATCAACACGGGCCAGACCAGCCGTCGTCCCAAGCCCATCACCCAGGAAACGTGCGGCACCCCCGTGCTCAGCCGACGCGCCACTTCGGGCACCTTGCACCTGCCCGCCCAATACCAGCAGCGGCGGCCGTTCTTCGTCGGCATGTCGCCGGTGGCCACGGTCACCGGCAGCCGCCTGGTGACCAACAGCGAACTGCTGACGGCGGATCGCATGAAGAACCTGAACGGCATGTCCGCCGAAGACATCATTCGGCGAACCGGCATCGAGAGCCGCATGTGGGCCGGTTCCGGCGAAGACGCCGTCAACATGGCCGTCCAAGCCTGTTGGCAACTGATGGACCAACAGCAATTGATCGTCGACGATCTGGATCTGGTCATCTGCAGCACAACCAGTCCGACCACCGTCACCCCTTCGATGGCGTGCCAGATCCTCAATTCTCTGTGCCGTGGCAAGAGCGAGGTCATGACACAGGCCTACGATATCAACGCCGCTTGTTCGGGATACTTGTATGCCCTGCAGTCCGGCTTTGACTACCTGCAAAGCACCCCGCACGGACGCGTCTTGATCGTCACGGCCGAAGTCCTTTCGCCCTTGCTGAATCCTGAAGATTTCGACACGGCCATCTTGTTCGGCGACGCCTCGTCGGCCACCATCCTGTACGGCGAAGCACACTTGGAACGAGCCCGAGCACGTTTGTATCGGCCCGATCTGGCAGCCAAGGGAGAAGACGGCAGCACGTTGACCGTGCCGTTGCTGCACGACGGCTATATCCAGATGAAAGGGCGACGGGTCTTCAGCGAAGCCGTGCGTTCGATGGTCGCCAGCCTGAACCGCGTCTGCGACCGCGAGCACATTCAGGTCAGCGACTTGAAGATGGTCATCCCGCACCAGGCCAACCAACGGATTATCGATGCCATCCAGGAACGGATTGGCGTCGACGTGTTCAGCAACATCCGCCGCTACGGCAATACTTCCTCGTCCAGCATCCCCTTGTGCTTGAACGATGTCTTACCGGGTGCCGTCACGGGAGACCGAATCGGGCTCTGCGCCTTCGGCGGCGGCTTCACGTTCGGCGCCAGCATTCTGGAAGCCAGTTAGGACCGGCTGCGTGCTGAAGTGAATCGAGTCGTGGCAATTCGTGAAACCACGAGGAAAGAATAAGCTTTTTTTCGGCGGAGCAAACATGATGGACTATACCTATCTGGATATCGCCAAAATGATCGACCATTCGCTGCTGAATCCGTCGTTGACCGAGGCGGATCTGGAGGCCGGAATCCAACTGGCGCTGGATTACGACGTCGCCAGCGTCTGCATTTTTCCGTACTACATGGCTCGCTGTGCCGAACGACTGCGAGGCAGCACGGTCAAGGCCAGCACGACGATCGGCTTTCCCCACGGAGGCCATACGACGGCGATCAAGCAGATCGAGGCGCAGCGAGCGTTGGTCGATGGCTGCCAGGAATTGGACATGGTCGTGAATATCAGCAAAGTGCTCAGCGGCGACTGGGACTACGTGGCGGCCGATATCCGAGCCGTGATCAAGGTGGCTCACACGGCGCGCCAGAAGGTCAAGGTGATCTTCGAGAACTGCTATTTGCAGGACTCGCACAAGATCCGGCTCTGCCAAATCTGTTCCGAACTGAAAGCCGACTGGGTGAAAACGTCGACCGGATACGGCACCGGCGGCGCGACGCCGGACGACCTGAAGCTGATGGTCGACAACACGCCGGACCACGTCCAGGTCAAAGCGGCCGGTGGAATCCGCGACTTGGACAATTTGCTCGAAGTCCGCCAACTGGGCGTCACCCGAGTCGGCGCCAGCCGCACCCAAGAAATGCTCGACGAATGCCGCCGCCGACTGGAGCCAAGTTCTGCGGGTAACTCTTGACTGGGGCCTGCACGATGAAAGAGCCCCCGTCCCGTTTTCGAAGATGTGGAGGCCAACGACGACTTCGCGATGCCTTCGCAATCAAGCCTCGCGGAGCGTAGGTTGGAAGCCTGCATAACTTGGCTCGCCGACCATTTGCAGCCCCATCGGTGGCATATTCGGCCTGATCGATGACCCAATAAAATTTCAACCTGCGGAACCAGGGGGGACTGCTTCAGCAGCGGATTGACCAAGTTGGCCCAGTGATTGAGTTGTCCATGCCAGCGGACTTGCTGAGTTGGGAGAAAAAATTTCGCATTTCGAGCAGATTTTTGAGCAAGAACGGCTGCGAACAGCGAGTATGATGTTGGCATCGGAGGGTGCTCTCTCGACGGCGCTTGGTCGCCGACGGCGGAACAGGGAAATTCGGGCCTTCCGAACGCTACCAGTGGACTCGATTGTTGAGCAAGCGAGGTGATTTCAAGTGCACGGCTTGTTTGGGCGAAACGCGCCCCCCCGGTATGCAGGGCGGACTGACCCGTGGTCCGCCCACTGCCTCGTGGAAACTGCCGACAAGGCCGCCGCGTGCGTCCTCGAACCGGTGGGCGCTGCCTTGCGACCGTGGCGCCATTTGCCGACGAGCGGGCTCTCTCCCCGTTGCTTTCAGCCTTTTGCTTGCGGGAGGTACCAAGTGGGCTGTACGGATCCCCTCCGCGTCGATCAGGCGATTCGCGAATTGTTGCAAGGCGAACCCTGCGAAGTCGAGAAAGGAATGCAACTGCTGATCCGGAATCACCGGAAATGGCTGATGCGTTGGACCGCCCAGCACTTCCCCAGCTTGCAGTCTCAGGCCGAAGATATTTGCCAAGAGACGATGCTTGCGGTCTGGAAGATGGGGCAGTCCCGGAAATTGAGCGAGGGTGAATCGTTACGCTCGTTGTTAGAAACGATCGCGAACCGCCGTGGGGTCGACCTGCTGCGGTCGAAGCTGGACCTCGCGACGATCGAGGATCCCTCCCGGTTGGTCGATCTGCGGAGCGATTCGGATCAGCGGGATCGCGAGGAGATCATGCAGATCATCGTCCAGGAGATACAACGATGGCCAAAGAATCGCCGCTTGGTCTGGAAAGTGTATCTGAGGTACTTCGGGGAGCTGCGATCCTTTCAAGAGATTCGGCAGGCCGTGTTTTGCCACACGGGTAGATCGTTGGCACTGAGCACGGTGATCCGCAAAATCAAGGAAGGCCGTCAGAGGATTCGCGACGTATTGTCGCGACTGGACTGATTCATTCGAGCGATCCCCGGGACGTCCGCACGGTGCGGGCGTGTAAGGGCAGGCTTTCACAGGAACCACGTTGAAATGAATGCACAACAGCCGCAGGACCGAGAATCCGCCATCGAGCCGTTCCGTGATCCGTTGGACGAATTGATTGCCGCCGCCTGGCGCGACCGTGCTTGGCGGCTGAAGGCGAAGCACCGCAGCGCCGCTTCCCCTTTCAGTCCGGATGCTTGGATGCAGTCGGCGGACATCCGGATCCGCAGCTATGGCTGGGAAGACTCGAATTCGCAGAAGGTGGAGATGAGCGAGACGATTCGGGCGGCGCAGAGCGAGACCGTCGTCGCGAAACGCGACGACGCCGGAAGCGCCCAAAGAAAATTGTCCACCGTCGCCGGATCGATACTGCGAAAACGTCATCTCGGCTGGCACAGGAACTACGAACTCAAGGAAATCTTGGGCTACGGTGGCCAGGGAGTGGTGTTCCTGACCGAATGTTGCGGGGCCGACGGTTTTTCGTTCCCGCTGGCGATGAAGGTCTTCTTCCCCTGGAACTACGCCAATCCGGGCGAATACGAGCGGGCGATGCATCGCGTCGCCCGGGCTGCATCAGCGATGGCGAGGATCAACCAACCGCACTTGGTGGACGTCTATTTGTTCGAGCAGCGCAAAGGCGTCCGTGTCATGTTGATGGAATTGGTCGACGGGTACGATTTGCGGCGGCTGTTGGTGCTGGACATGCTGCGCTGGCTGCAACAGCGGTTGGACAAAGAACGCTGGCAGACGCTGAACGACGTGACGGTTACGGCCGGGCCTCAACGTGCCCGCGTGCTTCCGGGGCCGGCGGTGACGATCATCCGGGCCTGTCTGTGGGCTCTGGCCGCGCTGCACCGGAAAGAGATCGTGCATGGCGACATCAAGCCGGCCAACATCATGTTGGACATCCACGGCTTGCCGAAAATCATCGACATCGGCTCGGCGTTCGAATACCACGAGACGCCGGAGGATCTCTATACGTTGACTTGGCAATACGCAGCGCCGGAAATCCATCGCGGCGCCCCTTGTTCGCCTCAGAGCGACGTGACCAGTCTGGGGTACGTGTTGATCGAAATGTTGTCGGGCAGATCATTGTTCGGGAACTGCCGGACGCGTGAGTCGATGTTGGAAGCCAAAACGTCGCTGCCTCGGCGGCTGAAAGAATTCCTGCCACGACCGGTCTGCAACAGTCGCCGGTTGATGGAACTGTGCCGGCGGATGATCGAGCCCGATCTGCGCAGCCGGTTTGCTTCGGCCGAGGAAGCGGACTTGGAAGCCAAGATCGGGGCTCACGCTTTTCTGCTTGAGTTGTATCGCGGGCAACTGGGCGCGGCCTGGAGCCATGACATCCAATTGTGGATCGAAGGCATGAGGCAGCAACCTTGGCAAGGCCAGGGCGTAAACGGCGTTTGAACGGGTCGAGGCATTTGACACGCTCGGAAGCCTCAAGACGCCCATCGATGTCCTTGTGTCGGCCGTGGCCGTGCGTGTGACCATGCGTTGAATGGCGGGATCGGCGTCTTCCAGATCGATCAACTGGTACAGGTGACTGGCGGGAAACTCGCCGACTTGTGACGGTTCGCAACGACAGATCAAGGTCGAGATGTGGCGATCCGGGTAATCGAGGTACACAAAGGGCCCCATCGGCAACGGGCCATCGTCCAGGACGCGAGCTACAACCAAGTCCCCGTGCGTTGTCGCGCAAGGTTCGACCGCGAAGCGTCGTTCGGCCAGAGGCGGCCCGTATTGGCGCAGCGCCGCTTGTTCGGTGGGATCGGATACGTAGAGTACCCGCAACGGGGCTTCGCTGGATAATTCCTCCCAAACGATGGTAAAGCCACGTTCATCCGATATCGTGCGAAAACCACGCCAATACGGGAACTCGTCCGCATCGGTGGCAGCATAAAACCAAAGAAAGGTGGACTGCTGCCTGGTTGTGCCATCGATTTCCACCTCTTGCTGCCAATGGTAAACCGTGGGCTGATCCTCATTCAGAATCAAACGACCTTCCGGTTCGATATCCAATCGTCCGAATCGCCCTAAACGGGATGGTTCGAGTTGGAGTGGGTCGAGTTCTTCGACGATCAGCGGAGCCATATAACGCAATGTTTCCGACGTCGTTTCGGGGTCCGGCGAAAAGAACTCGGCTTGCTCGAAATGCCGTGTTGTCTGGTCGTAGATCAGATCGCGCATCTCACGAAAGAACGCATTCTCGACGACCGGTGTGGGTGTTTCCGGCTCGATCGCGGGACCGCAGCCGATCAACACAATCATGACGACTGGAAAATAATGGTGCGGCTGCATGCTATAACGCTTTCAAGACGAAGGCTTTGCTGACCACCCAAGAATCCATTCGACAAACCGACCTGCCATCAAAACCACTCGTTTGGCCGGGCCGGAAAGGGCATCCTCTTGGCGAATGGTCGACTCCGATTATACTAAATGGTTGTCCGGCTATCAGTCCCTGAGCCTTTTCCACGTTCGAGTGTTCCGATCATGGCCAAGACAGCGAAACGATCCCTGTTCCGCGAAACCGCGTTGATCAGCGGGCTGGTCGGCAAAGACCAGATCGACCGGGCCATCGCGGCGCTGCAAACGCGTCCCGATGATCTGCCGACGCCGCTGGAGCAGGTGAGTGACGACGAATTGGCGGCTCGGCTGGTCGAAATGGAGGTCATTACCCAGTATCAAGCGGACCAGCTACGCGCCGGGCGAACCAAGTTGAATCTGGGCCCCTACACCATTACGGACTGGATCGGCCAGGGTGGAATGGGCCAGGTCTTTAAAGCCGTCCACACAGTCATGGGGCGTCAATGTGCCATCAAGGTGCTGCCGCTGAACAAGTCCACCCCCGAAGCAATCGAGAATTTTCGACGCGAGATCCGCACGCAGGCCCAGTTGGATCACCCTCATCTCGTACGAGCTTACGATGCAGGGCACGATGGGAACGTCCATTATCTGGTGACGGAATACATCCCCGGCACCGATCTGCGGCAGTTTGTCCGAAGGCAGGGACCGCTGAGCATGCAGCAGGCGGCGAATGTCATCGTCCAAGCGGCGCAGGGGCTCGAACATGCTCACCAACGCGGCCTGATCCATCGGGACGTCAAACCGGGAAACATCCTGGTGACGCCTGATGGGATCGCCAAGGTGTCGGATTTGGGGTTGTCCGGCTTTATCGACGAAGCCGAACAGGATCCTCGCGCCGGCCGGATCGTGGGCACCGCCGACTATCTTTCGCCCGAACAGATCCATTCGCCGTCCGAGGTCAGCTCGGTCAGCGACATCTACTCGTTGGGATGTACGCTGTACTACTCGATCAGCGGCAAAGTCCCGTTTCCTGGTGGGACGACGAAGGATAAAGCTCGGCGACACCTGGAGGAAACCCCTTGGCATCCGCGACGTTTCAATCCGAATGTCAGCGAAGAATTCGTCGAGGTGATCGCGGACATGATGGAGAAGGACCCCAAGAATCGCATCCAGAAGGCAGGCGAGGTGGTGGCTCGTCTGGAACCGTGGTCTCGCGATTCTTCGCCGTTGCGTTCGCAACAATTAACCAAGTCCCCCTGGATGCCGCCCCCGCTGCCGATGGGTGACGAGGGCCTGGAGGAGACCCATCCCAACAGCGATGCCTACGAGGACTTGGACAGTCGTGCGGGCAGTGCTAGCCAGGTTTCGCAATCCACCGGGGCGTTGGTTTCCAATAAGCAGGAGACCAATCCGATCCGTCGTGTGATCCCTCCTCCGCTGGTTCGGCATCGTCGATCCCGGCATGCGACCTTTCGGGCGGTTGCCATTGCTTTGGCGATTTCGATTCCGCTGTCGATGCTTTTCGGGCTCTTCTTGGCCTTGTTGCTGCTAGGCCGGTAGTTTGCGCGTTAAGCTGGGGACTCTATTCCGGCGACTTCCTCCCCAGTCAAGCGGCTCGAAGCGCAGTACCGATCTAAGTGTTTCGTACCCGATCGCTCCGAAGGACCGACTGGCAAGGACCAGGTGGCGAGTTGACAGAATCTTCCCTCCACTAGCACGGATCGCTCATGCTTCGACCACTTGATCGCCACGTGACCGAATCGCTCCGCGCCTTGGCGCTGACACTGCTGCTAGCGTGCGGGGCGTTAGGCCTCACAAGTCATGTGGCGAACGCGTCTTCTTTGCGTCACAGTCCAGTGGTCAAGGCAGTGCAAAAGGCACGCCCCTCGGTCGTGAACATCCAGGGCAGGAAGACGGTTCGTGCGGAGCAGGTCGATGCGATCGGCGGAGACCCGTTTCGGCAGGTCAATGGGATGGGGACCGGGATCATTATCGATTCCCGCGGCTATATTCTGACGAACTACCACGTTGTCGAGAACGTCGAGGTCATCCACGTCACGCTGGAAGACAAACGGGAATACGTCGGCCATTTCATCTCCCATGATCCCGTGTCCGATCTGGCGATCATCCGCATCGATGCGGGCGATCCATTGACAGTCATCGACATGGGGACCTCCAGCGACTTGATGCCGGGGGAATCGGTGATTGCGGTAGGCAATGCGTTTGGTTACGAACACACGGTGACCTGTGGCATCATCAGCGCCTTGCATCGCGAGGTCCAGGTGAGTGCAACGCAACGATATCGCGACTTGATTCAAACCGATGCCAGCATCAATCCGGGGAACTCCGGCGGGCCGCTATTGAACATCGATGGCCAGATGATCGGTGTCAACGTAGCGGTTCGCGTGGGAGCCCAAGGAATCGGATTCGCCATTCCGGTGGACGAGGCGCTGGACATCACCGCTCGGCTGCTCAATTCCGAACGCATCGATCAGCGGACGCATGGCGTGATCGGTCGAAGCCACTGGCGCGATGGGAACCCGGCGCTGCTGGTCACCACGTTGAAGCCGGCGAGTCCGGCTTCACAAGCGGGGCTGCAACCCGGGGATGTCATCCTAAAGGTCGACGAACAGACGATCCGCCGTCCTCTGGATTTCGAGCGAGCCGTGCTGGGAATGACGGATGATCGTCCTGTGGTGTTGAAGATCGAGCGGGACGGCCAGGAGCAGATCGTCACACTGCGGATGTCCCAGATGCAGTCTGGGGATCTGTTCGACCAGATGGCCTGGCAGATCTTGGGCTTTCGGATGACACCGATCCCGTCCGCCGAATTCCGCAAATTGAATACGCGGTATCGCGGAGGCCTGCGCATCACTACGGTTCGCGCTGACAGTGCGGCAGCCGCCCAAGGCATCCGCAGTGGCGACGTGCTGGTCGGGATGCACGTCTGGGAGACCATCTCGCGGGAAAACGTGCGTTACATCCTGAACCACCAGGATCTGGAACGCTTCCAGCCGGTGAAGTTCTACATTGTTCGAGGCGAGGAAACCCTGTACGGGCACCTGAAATTAGATCGACCTCAGGCGCCGCAGGTTGCCCGACAGACACCGGGACGGGGTTAGGGCCCCACGGTCACAATGGGTCCGTCATGGAATCCGAATTCCTCCGCTGGCTTGATCGTCATCTTCCCGAGCACCCGCGTTTCCTGCTGGGCCCCGGGGATGATGCCGCCGTGCTGCGATGGTCGGGCGAAGACTGTGTCGTCACCAGCGACATGCTGCACGACGGCACCGACTTCGTTTCGGGGCAATCCGATTGGCGACTGGTGGGGCGCAAGGCGTTGGCTGTCAATCTGAGCGATCTGGCGGCGATGGCGGCACGACCGGTCGCGGCGGTCGTCTCACTGCTCTTGCCTCGACAGGGCGGACTGCAAATCGCCAAGTCGCTGTACGAGGGCCTGCTGGCATTGGCCGACCAGTTTGATCTGCCCATCGCCGGTGGCGATACCAACTCGTGGGACGGCCCGGTTGTGATCAGTGTCACGGCGATCGGGAAGACGACCGAGCACGGCTTTTGGCGACGCCGTGGCGCCGTGGCAGGAGATCAGATCCTGGTGACCGGCAGTTTCGGCGGAAGTATTCTGGGACGGCAGTTCGAATTCACGCCGCGAGTCCACGAGGCGCTGGAATTGGCCACCCGGTACCGCATCCACGCGGCGACGGATGTCAGCGACGGCCTTTCGCTGGATCTGGCGCACGTATGTCAAGCCAGTGGTTGCGGCGCGGAGTTGCATCTGGACCAGATCCCGATCTCGGCCGACGCGCATCGATTGGCGGCCCTGCCTACCACTCCGCAGCAAGCCGCTCTGGACCACGCACTGGGCGACGGCGAGGACTTCGAGTTGATTTTGGCGGTGCCTGCCGAGCAGGCGAAGCGTTTGCTGGACGATCAACCGCTGGAAGTAGCCCTGACGTACATCGGCCATTTCATAGACCAGCCCGGCTTGTGGGCGGTCGATCGATCGGGGCAACGTCGGCCGCTCATCCCTCGCGGTTACCGGCACTGATCTGCAAGTGCTCTCGCAAAAAGGCGAACAGATCGCCTTTGTCCAGGTCGCTCACATCGCGAAACCGTAAACGGATCAGGTCGCGCTCGGCGCGCGACGAATCCATCTCTCGGTCCCAACCCAGTCCGGTGACACGTCCGAAACCGATGGCATTCTTGGGACCGCTGAGTGTCAGATCCAAGGCCTCGGGGCGTTTCGTATGCAGACTGGCCCAAGGTTCATTTCGCGACGGCACCAGATAGTGGGCGACCTGCTGATTCTGCCATAAAAATCGGCCTTCGGGCGCCACGACTTTCAGCAGATCGCACATTCGCTGGAGCACCTCCACTTGCCACTGAATCTTTCTTCCGGGTGGGAAGCCTTTGCGCAGCAGATGCCACTTCCGCCCCAACACCTTCCAGGGCATGGCTTCTTCGACCGTGGTCGCGACCGAGTTCTGAAAGAACCCCTTCACGGCCTGCTCCAAAAAATCCCAGAACGCGGGCCGATCGATTTCATCCATGGTGTACACGCGGATCTCTATCTCTTGCCATGCTCCCGCCAACCGCTTGCATCGCACCCTGGGGTCGTTGTTGTACAGAGGAATTTCGTCCATCTGGTTCAGCGTCTTCAATTCCAATTCTTCGGCCAATCGTCCGGCATCGACCGAGGCCCGCGAGGTGCGAAACTTGAGCTTCAGCAACCAGGTCTCACCGGTCAATGCGTGGAAGAACCACGGTTGTCCGCGACCGGCGGCGGTGATCTCGACCACGCTGCGCGAGTTCCAATCGGTCGGCTGGAATTCACCTAGTTCCTGAATTCGATCGACGACCGCTTCCAAAACCTTACCCTCCCATCGGCACGTCTCGCCTTTGCGTCCCACGCGATCGCGGGTATGCCAGCGACGCCCGTCCCGCTCCCAAGGCATTTCGGCATCTTGCCCCACCTGCGCGATCTCCAAGTCGTCCTCGCTCGGCTGTTCGGCGGACTGGGGGTCGTAGATCGTGCGGGGTTGGTGAGGCCCGGCGGCGAAGACGGGCGCCAGCGCCGTCGCTGTGTGGGATACGGGCGAATCTGCCGAGCGAGCTGCGGTGGGTGATGGAGCGGCGCCTGCGACAACCGGCTGATGCTGGTGGGCAACCATGGTTTCGGGTGGTCCCCAAGCCACGATCTGCCCGCCGGACTCGCCCGCTTCGGGTCCCAGGTCGATGATCCAGTCCGCTTGCTTGACCGTGTCCAGATTGTGTTCGATCAGCACGACGGTGTTCCCCAAATCCACCAGTCGCTGCAGGACATCCAACAGTCTGGCCAAATCCTCGAAATGCAGACCCGTGGTGGGTTCGTCCAGCAGGTACAGCGTGCGGCCGGTGTCCGGTCGAGCCAGCTCGGCGGCCAGCTTGACGCGCTGGGCCTCGCCGCCCGAGAGCGTCGGAGCCGCCTGGCCCAGCGTCAGGTAATCCAGTCCGACGTCGCACAGGGTCTGCAAGATGCGACGGAGCTTGGGAATGTTTTCGAACGTCGCCAACGCCTCGCCGCACGTCATGTTCAGCACGTCGCTGATCGAATGACCTCGGTAGGTAACCGCCAGCGTTTCCGGGTTATACCGTTGGCCTTTGCACGTTTCGCATTCGATCCACACATCGGGCAGAAAATGCATCTCGATGCACTTCTGGCCGTTGCCTTCACAATCTTCGCAGCGCCCCCCGGTCACGTTGAAACTGAAACGGCGCGGCGAGTAGCCTCGCAGCTTGGATTCCGGCAACTGGGCGAACAACTCGCGGATCAAGTCGAACACGCCCGTGTAGGTTGCCGGGTTGGACGCAGGGGACTGGCCCAGCGGTTGTTGGTCGACGCGGATGACTTTGTTGATGTGTTCGATGCCGCGGATTTCGTCGTGGGCGCCGACCGGAAGCGAAGCGCGGTGCAGCCGTCGAGCGAGCGCGGCGTACAGCACTTCGTCGATCAGCGAACTCTTGCCTCCGCCGCTGACTCCGGTCACGGCGATCAACGTCCCCAGCGGCAGCTTGAGATGCACGTTCTTGAGATTGCGGTGCCGCACGCCCACTACCTCCAACCAGTCCACGTGAGGCGAGAAACCATCGCGGCGACTGGCCGGTACGGTCTCGATGCACCGCTGCCACGGTCCGTCAGGCTCGTTCTGCCGCAGCCGTCGATTGGTCGGGACGGCGATGGCTTTCTTGCCATTCAGGTAGGGACCCGTCACCGAGGCTCGGCGGCGAGCCAACTGTCCCGCGCTGCCGCTGGCCACGATCCGGCCACCCTGTTTGCCGGCCCCCGGACCAAAGTCGCACAGATGGTCGCTGCCGTTGATGACGTCGCGATCGTGCTCCACCACGACCAGCGTATTGCCCAGATCGCGGAGCTTATGCAGCGCCTTCAACAGTCGGCCGTTGTCGCGAGGATGCAAGCCGATCGTCGGCTCGTCCAGCACGTACAAAACGCCGCACAGTCCGCTCCCCAACTGGCTGGCCAAGCGGATGCGCTGCGCTTCGCCGTTGGACAGCGTCGCCGCGCCGCGAGCCAGCGTCAGGTACTCCAGTCCGACATCCAGCAGGAACTGGACTCGGTTGCGGATCTCACGGACCAGTTCGCCCGCGATCTTGCGTTCACGGGCGGACAGTTTCCAACGGTCAAGCTGGTCGGCCAGCAAGCCGAGCGGCATGCGGCACCATTGGTCGATCGTCTGATCTCGAAACCGGACCGCCGATGCATCGTCCCGCAATCGGCTTCCGCCACAGGCCGAGCATTCCACCTGGTCCACGAAACGTTCCAGTCGCAGTCGGAGTTGCGGCGACAATCGCGAGGCTTCTTCCAAGGCAGGGTACAGTCCCTTGAACTGGAAGCGGAAGATGGGTGGCCCGCTTTTCGAACTGCGGACGTCGAACCATTGTTCACCCGTACCGTGCATCAGCAGGCGGCGCTGGCGAGCGTTCAGATCCGCGAACGGGGTTTCCAAGGGCAAACCACAACCGTCGGCCAGCGCTTCGAGCATTCGCCGGGAAACGCGATGTTCCAGGTTGGGCCATAACGCCAACGCGCCTTGGGCCAGCGTCAACTGAGGATCGCGGAGCAGGGCCGTCGGATTCGCCCCCACCTGCTCGCCCAGCCCCTGACACGATTCGCACCAGCCCAGGGAGCTGTTGAACGAGAAGCGATGCGGCGTCAGCGGTTCGAAGCTGCGCCCGCAGCGGTGGCAGGCCATGTGCTGGCTGTGTACCTGCACCTGCCACCGGGACTCGGGCAGCGTCTCGCTGACCCATGCCACGTGCAACACGCCGCGCCCCAACGCCAAGGCGTTTTCAATGCTGTCGGCGATCCGCGACCGCTGCTTCTTCTTGACCACGACGCGATCGATGACGACCTGGACTTGATGTCGGCGGCGGCGGTCGATCTCGGGCGGTCGATCCAGTGAATGCGTCCGACCATCCACCCGCACCCGCACGTAGCCCGCCGCACGGATCTCGTCCCACAACGATTCGTACTGCCGTCCCACCTCGATGTCCACCGGAGCCATCAGATACAACCGAGTCCCTTCGGGTTCGTCCATGATCTTGTCGATCACCTGGTCGACCGTCTGCGTGCCGACCGGAACATCGCAGTCCGGGCAGTAGGGCTGGCCCAGACGAGCCATCAGAACCCGCAGATAATCGTAGATTTCGGTCACCGTGCCGACCGTCGATCGAGGCGTGTTGCCCAGGTTCTTCTGCTCGATCGCGATGGCCGGCGAAAGCCCTTCGATGTGCTCGACCCGCGGCTTTTGCATCTGCCCGACGAACTGGCGAGCGTAGGCGCTCAAACTCTCCACGTAGCGCCGCTGGCCTTCGGCATAGATCGTGTCCATCGCCAGCGAACTCTTGCCCGATCCGCTCGGGCCGCAGAAGACCGTCATCCGATTGCGCGGAATTTTGGCGTCCACATTCTTCAGATGATGCTGTTGCGCGCCGCGAACGGCGATCTCGGTCGCCTCCCGCCCGCGACGCTTCACGTCCCGCCCGCCCGGCCGCGAGCGGTCACTTCTCGGACGGGTTTTTGACGTACCGCTGGTTCGTCCTGCGGGATCCAGTACCCGCGACAGTACCTGGCCGGTGTAGGATTCGGCGCACGCTGCCACGGCTTCCGGCGTGCCTGATGCGATCACCCTACCACCGTGCTCACCACCCTCCGGCCCCAGGTCGATGATCCAGTCCGCCGTTTTGATCACATCCAGATTGTGCTCGACGACCAAGACCGTATTGCCCGCATCGACGAAATCATGCAGCACTTTCAACAACAGCTTGATGTCCGCAAAATGCAGCCCGGTCGTGGGTTCATCCAGCAGGTACAGTGTCCGCCCGGTGCTCTTTTTCACCAATTCTCGAGCCAATTTGATCCGCTGGGCCTCGCCGCCGGACAGCGTGGGCGAAGGCTGGCCGAGCTTCAGGTAGTCCAGTCCGACATCGTGCAACGTTTGCAATTTGCGACGGATCTTCGGTTGGTTTTCGAACAGCTCCAAGGCCTGTTGGACGTCCATTTCCAACACCTCGGCGATCGACTTGCCCTTGAATTTCACTTGCAGCGTTTCCCGGTTGTAGCGATGGCCCTCGCAAACCGGGCACGTCACCCACACGTCCGCCAGAAAATCCATCTCCAAGCGATTGGAACCATTGCCTTCACAGGCTTCGCAGCGACCGCCCGAGACGTTGAAGCTGAAACGTCCCGGCTTGTAGCCCCGCTGTTTGGCCTCGGGCAACTGGGTGAACAATTGCCGGATATCGTCGAAGACCTTGATGTAGGTCCCCGGGTTGGAACGGGGTGTCCGACCGATCGGCGACTGGTCGATCGCGATCAATTTGTCCAGGTGTTCGATGCCCTCGATCGCTCGATGCTCGCCCGGTTGGCCGATGCCTCGGTTCAGATCGCATCGCAAGGCTTCGACCAGGATGTCGTTGACCAACGAGCTTTTTCCCGATCCGGAGACGCCCGTCACACAGACCATCAATCCCAACGGGATGTCGACGTCGACGTTTTGCAGATTGTTGTGCGAAGCGCCCAGCACTCGAAGCGTGTGCTGGCCGCGAGGCCGACGCGACTCGGGGATCTCGATGCCCTGTTTGCCCGACAAGTACTGCCCGGTCACACTACGCTCGCTCGAGAGCACTTGGTCGATCGACCCGGACACCACGATTTCGCCACCCCGTACGCCCGGCCCCGGTCCGAAATCGACCAGGTGATCGGCCGCTCGCATCGTGTCCTCGTCATGCTCGACGACCAATACGGTGTTGCCCATGTCCCGCAACGTCTTGAGCGTTGACAGCAATCGATCGTTGTCACGAGGATGCAACCCGATCGAAGGTTCGTCCAGAATGTACAGCACCCCCACCAGCCCCGAACCGATCTGTCCGGCCAGTCGGATGCGTTGCGATTCTCCGCCCGACAGCGTGGGCGCCGTCCGGGCCAGCGTCAGGTAGTCCAGCCCGACGTTCAGCAGGAATTGCAACCTGCCCCGAATCTCCTTCAGCACCTCCTGCGCGATAAAGGCTCGCGTCGGATCGAGATCCAGTTGGGAAAAGAAATCGGTCGCATGTCGAATCGACAAATCGCAGACCTCGGGCAACGACAGCGTCGACCGATCCGCAAAGGACGGCGACATCGAAGTCAGTTTGATCGACCGGGCTTGGGGCATCAAACGCTGGCCGTGGCAGCTCGAACACGGCGCGGTGGCCATATATCGCTCCAATTGCTGCAACAGCATCTGATTCTTTGCATTGCGATACCTGGACAACAAGGCCGGGATGATCCCGTCGAAGTGGCCGCCGTACTTGATGGGAGACTTGCCGCCACGCCAGGTGTACGTGATGTGTTCGTTGCCCGTCCCCCACAGCCAAATCGATTGCAACGCAACATCCAGATCTTGCCAGGGCGTGTCGAGCATGGTCCCGGCGGCCAGATCCCGTTTCCGCTCGACCGTGTCCGCGACGCCTTGGTAGATGTGTCGTTTCCAACGACCCATGTCCTTCCATCGGCCCAGCAATTCGAAGCAGCCCTGCTTGAAGGACAGCCGTCGATTCTGCTCGGGGACCAACAATTCCGGAGAAAACGAAAACCGTTCGCCCAGCCCGTCGCAATCCGGGCACATGCCCTGCGGGCTGTTGAAGCTGAACATCTGTGGATTGGGCGCTTCGAAACTGATCCCACAATCCGAGCAAGCGTAGTCGATGGAGAAAATCGTATCGCCCTCGACGCTGTCGCCCGCCGGAAACGAAGCCCGAGCCACCGTCGCTTTCGCTTCCTTCTCGTCGGGCTCGGCGGCGATGATCATCGTCCCTCGACCGATGTTTAAAGCCAGATCGACCGCTTCGGCCAATCGAGGCCGAACGTCCGGTTTGACCGTCAAGCGGTCGACGACCACTTGAATGTCGTGACGCATCTGACGATCCAATTGCAGATGGTCGCTGAGCGACACCACCTGACCATCCACACGTGCCCGAACGAACCCCTGCTTCAACAAGTCGACAAACAGGTCGCGATGCTCACCCTTTTGCCCTCGGACGACGGGGGCCAATACGTAGAACCGGGTTCCGCGAGGCATTTGCAGGATGCGTCCCAAGATCTGCTCGCGGGTCTGAGCTTTGATCGGCTGACCGCAACGAGGACAAAATCCCTGCCCGACGCGGGCATATAAAACCCGCAGATAGTCGTAGATTTCCGTGATGGTCCCGACGGTCGATCGAGGATTGTTGCCAGTAGACTTCTGCGAAATCGAGATCGAGGGGCTCAGACCTCCGATGTAATCGACATCCGGCTTGGGCATTTGGCCCAGGAATTGACGAGCGAAGCTGGACAAACTTTCGACGTAACGCCGCTGACCTTCCGCGTACAGCGTGTCGAACGCCAGCGAACTCTTCCCCGATCCACTGACCCCCGTCAGGCAGATCAACTGGTTACGCGGCAGCACAAGATGGACGTCACGCAGATTATGTTCGCGAGCGCCCTTGACAATGATATCGGATACGGGCATGGGTTCCTGAAGCGAGTCGTCGGGATGGTCGGCGGCTGAAACGCGATATTGTAGCCTGCCGACCAGCGATTCAGAAAGCCGCCGCAGAACCGATTGGCGAATCTCGCTACGGCGGATACGATCAAGGGTCACATGGTCGTACCTTGATGGACCTCGATGCGGTCAGGAGTGACACATGGTTCCCGAGAAAGTTTAGCAGATCGTGCGGCAGTTCAGCGAGAACGGTCTAAAGCTGCTGTTGGAGAATCCGCTGAACGTCGTCGATCTGCTGAGACTGAACTCGCCGGACGTCGTCCAGATGATCGAGCCCGGTCAGTTGCACACTGTGCAAACGACGTTTGTCGCCAGCGACTATCGGCACTCGGCGATGGGAATCGCCGGGCCGGCTGATCGATTTGGTGGATCTTGGCGAGCACTTCGAGAGTATGATTCCCGCTTTCGAGCCCCTGTTCATCAACTTGCCGGAGATCCCCGCCGAGACGCTTCAGACGCACGGCGGCTATTTCGGCTCGGTTTTGCGTCTGGTTCAACAGCGGAACGCCCGCCCCGACGAGTTCCAGGAATTATTGGACCAAGTGATCCAGAACCTGGAGACGATGCCGGACGCCGAACGCTTGCGCTGGCTGGAACTGCTTTCCTACATCATGGCCCTCGTATATCATGCAAGAGACGCTACCGAGCGGCCAAAACTGCAGAACACCATCGAATCCTCGGTCCGCACGGACGTACATCGCCAGGAGATTTTCGAGATGCGAAGAACGATTGCCGACGAATTGGAAGAAAAAGGGGCACTGAAGAATCGGCGCCAAGTGCTGCTGCGCCAGTTGAATCGGCGATTCGGAAACGTGCCCGCCGCGGTCAGCTCAACCATCCGAGCCACCCACGATCCGGAGCAACTGGACGAGTGGCTGGACCGCTTTGCAACCGCCGAAACCTTGGACGAAGTGGGCATCGGCACACCCGTCTGACCTCGCTATCCACTTTCATCCAATTCGACCGTACGGCGCCTGTCGCGAACCCGAGTCGTCTCGCCGAAATCTGGCCGGAACGGATTCCGGGAGGGTGCCGGCAAAAGGTGCCACCCACCAATCTATTGATAGCGGTGATTCTTCGACTACAATACAGGGAAATAGGGGGGGCCAATCATGGGACGACCGATTCGAAGTGAACAGTGTGTGTGTATCGTACATGCGAGCAAAAGGTGTGTACGCATGACGTTTTTGGCGTGATAGGACGATCGAACGGGTATCGATTACTCGTTTCGCCGCGAGTGGATTCGGCGTCGGATGGAAGCGTTGGCCTCGGCCTTCGGTATCGATGCTTCGATGTGTCGTGACTTGGTCTGGAATTACAAACGCTACTTTGGCCGCAGTGCGTCTGACGGTTCGCCGCACGCGATGTCTGCTGATGCACAACACAGCGGCAAGCGTCATCGCTCGGGTCAACGTCTGGTCCGCGAATGTTTTTCCGTCACAGCCGGATAGATGCCGTGCCGGGCACGGAGTCATGGCCTATGCTCGTTTGCAATTTGACACTTTTCTTGCTCAGGGCGAGGGGCCGTAGGCGTTATCCCCGATCGTGGTTCGCAAGCCGGCTCGCACGGCCTGTTCCGGTCGGGGATGCATGGGGAACCAATTGCGATACACCTTACACATTTCCTCGGGTGCGCCGCGAATCACCACGGGGGTCTGCGGAGCGCGGAAGGTGTTGTTGTAGATCTCGATCCTGGTACCCGCGATGTCGGTGCCGTCTTTTCGGTCGCGTCCCCCGTGCATGTCAAAGCAATGGCTCAGCGACGTGCCCAATTCCACATTGTGCCGGGCGATGTAGCTACAGCCGATTCGCCCGGTTCCGGCGATCGAATGACGGTTCCAATCGAACTGATTGAACTCGATGACCGCCGAAGCCACATTCAAGCTGACACCATAGCCCAAGCCGTTGTATTGACAATGATGGATGAAATTATGGTGGACACGGTGGCCCTCGCCTCGGTTCAACGAGACGGCACAATGGCCGAATCCGGACACTTCGCAGTTGTCGACCTGCAATCGGTCATGCGAGGTCACGATGCCGCGCTGAGTCGGGAAACGGTAGTAGTAGGCATGCCCCTCGCCGCCCGGCCCGAAGGCTCGACGGTGATGTTCCAGATGGCGTTTGGGGTTCGGACCCTGAAGACGCAAACCGGTGATCCGCACGTCGGGTCCGGTCGCCTGGATCATGATCGGCGTGTTCTGAGTGTCGCTGATCAGCAAAGCTCCGGGCGAACGGTTGTGGCCGCGGTCGCTGGCCAGCGTGACCCCGGTGGGAACTTCCAATACCAGTTGTTCGATATACACCCGCGTCGTCAAATCGATTTCCACCGTACCCGGGATGAAGACCACTTGGCCCGGTTCCGCTTCCGACAAGGCTTGCAGCAAGCTGTCCAGATCGTCCACCGTCACATCGCCCCGGGTGACCACGGGGACGTACCCTTCGCCGCCACCGATCGGTCCCCGCTCGTCGGGTTTGGCGCCATAAACCTGGCCCTCGATTTCGATCCACGTGGACTCGGCCGCCGCGCACGGCAGCGTGCACAGAGCGATCAACCAGCCGTAGGTAATCTTCATCGATGGTCTCCTTCGATTCAAACGAGGCAGCGAAGAAAAACGTCTTACCGTCAACTGCCCAGCAGTTCGGCGGCGTTGCGTCCACGAATCCGATCTTTGAACTCGCCGGGCGCATCCAGCACTTCCAGCTTCAGTAAAGGTGGATCGGGATACTTGAACGGCATGCCGGTGCCGAAGACCAGCCGGTCTGGTCCCAGGTTGGTCAACAACTGTCCCAGTTCGTTATTCAACAGCGCGCTGATGCGCGAGATCTCGATCCAATAATTGGCCGGCAACCGTTCGCTGTCTCGTCCCAAGGGTGACCTGCTGTAGCCCATGCCGTTGACCAGCAAAAACCTTGCCTTCGGATGCGACTTGACCAGTTCGGCGATTTCGGCCAGCGGGATATCAGGGACATCGACCAGCCAGCTTCGCTGCCGATAATCTTCGACGCGGATCGGAATCGAGACCAGTAGATGCAGTTCGGTCGCCGCTGCGATCAATTGCTGGGCACGGGCATCGGTCAATTCGTAGTGGTGCCATTTGGGATAGAGCCTCAATCCTCGTATGCCGAACTGGTCGCAACAAATTTTCAGATCATCCTCCCAGCCCGCGTAGGCCGGATTGATCACGGCCAGCGGGATCAACCGATCGCGATGTCCGCGCACGGCTTCCTCCAGCTCCTCGTTGCCCGATTGGGCGTTGCGGTACGTGATCGCGCTGGCACTGGACACCAGCGCCCGCTCGATTCCCTTGGCATCCATCTGCCGCAGTAGACCGTCGGCCGTATTGTGCCGCAACTGCCGAAAGGCAAAGTGACCCAGGTAAGCATTCACGTCGAACAGCATTTTGTCAGCTCCGCATGGCCAGTAATTGCAACATGTTTTCGCCTAAAATCTTGCGTTTCTCTTCCGCCGAAAGATCGGCTGACACCATCTTTCCCACCCCTGCCGTCATGGACATGTCACAGCCGAACAACAGACGATCGACTCCGACGGTTCGGGCCGCCAGCTCGATCATGCCTTCGTCGGTTACGCTGCCGCTGGTATCCAGATAGACGTTCCGGGCATGCCGCAGCGCTTTGATCGTCCATTCCCAATCTCCACCGCCCCCGATATGGGCGCAGATCAATCGAGCTTCCGGGTAGCGTTGGCCCAATTCCGCCAGATCGCCGCCATCGGAGATGTTGGGCTGTTGGGGAAACGGATGATGGATGCGACCGGCGTGATGGAGAATGGGTACCCGCAACTCGATCGCCGCTTCGATCACCGGGGCCACGATCGGATCGGTGCAGACATGTTCGTTATACAGCTTCACCCCGATGAATCCGTGATCCAGGACACATCGCCGAATCTCCTGCACCGCCTCGCGAGAAAACCCCGGGTTGACGTAACTGTAGCCCAAGATCCGGTCGGGATAACGCTCGATCGCCGCGACCAAAGCACGATTGCACTCGCGGAACCCTTCGACCGTCGCCGGTCGCTTGGGCGTCAGGATCGAGCAGCACAGGCGGTCGATGCCCAACTTGTCCGCTGCTTCGATCAATCGCCGATCCATCTCCAGATGATCCGCCCGCGATGGATGAAACAGATGGGCATGGCAGTCGATCACCGGCACCCGTTCGTCCTTCGTCTGGTCCGCTTGGCTCACTGCCAAGCCGCGAACCATGACCCCCGTGGCTGCGGCCGAACCGATCAGTAAACCGCGACGCGAAATCTGCAGGCCTGATGGCATCTCATGGTTCCTTTCACGACGTTTTGTATCGTATTGTCGACACCGCCGTCGGTTTGTCAAGCAGACGCCTCGCGCAACTTTGGTGCGGGTCTCACCGCCGACCCCGCGTCGGCGGAATTGTCCACGGGACACCTTGCACCCTCATCTTGAGTGCTCGGGAGGCATCTTGACGACTAGCGCTATGCGATATATCATTACCGGATGATTTAGAGCTTCGTCAGGGGTTTCTTGTCAATTAAGGTAGCCTTGCATTGGGGCCGCAACGGGGTCGGGAGTCGTTTTCGGGCAACGATTCATCATATGGAAGGCGGGGTCTTTGAAAACGACTCCCGCCCCCCTTTCGCCCCGTCGGCCGCGCGTAAGCCGCCACGTTCCGACTGGGAGCTATGGCCCTTCGAGTTCATGAATCCACCGTCTTGTTCGGAACATAACCTCTGATGCGTCGATCGTAGTGCATCTGGCTGTAGTCATACGGGTCGCCGGCCGTCGGTGGATTCTCAAAGTTACGCGGTGACGGCGGCGATGTCGTCTGCCATTCCAGCGAAGCGCTGCCCCAAGGATTGGAAGGTGCTCGTCTTCCCGCGATCAGCGAGTGCAGCAATACCAGCCCCACCAGCAACAAGCCCCCACCCAGGATCAAGGCTCCGACCGTCGACAATTGGTGCAGGCCCTGAAATTCGAGCTCGTAGCGAGCGTAGCGGCGCGGCATCCCTCGGGTGCCCAACACGAACTGTGGCAGGAACGTGGCGTTAAACCCGACGAAAGTAATCAAGCAGCCCAAACGGCCCCACGCATCGTTGTACATCCGCCCGAACATCTTGGGCCACCAGTAGTGCAGTCCGCCCAAGAACGCAATCAACGTACCGCCCACCGTCACGTAATGGAGGTGGGCCACCACGAAGTAAGTGTCGTGCAAATGGATGTTCGTCGCCAAAGCTCCCAGAAACAATCCGCTCAAACCTCCGATGCCGAAAAGCAGTAAGAAGCACAAGGCGTAGCACATGGGAGTCTGCAGCCGGATCGAGCCCTTGTACATCGTGGCCAACCAATTGAAAACTTTGATTCCCGAGGGGATCGATACGCTGAACGTCAACGCGCTGAAGATGAAAGAGGCCAGGGCGGATTGGCCGCTGACGAACATGTGATGGCCCCAGACCAAAAAGCCCAGCAGAGCGATCGCGATACTGCTGTACGCGATGAACCGGTACCCGAAAACGGGCTTGCGGCTGAAGACCGACATCAATTCGCTGATGATCCCCATCGCGGGCAGGATCATAATATAAACCGCCGGATGCGAATAGAACCAGAAAAAATGCTGGAACAAGATCGGGTCGCCGCCCAAATTCGGATCGAAAATCCCGACTCCGAACACCAGTTCGGCCGTCAGCAGCAGCACGGTGATGCCCAGCACGGGCGTGGCCAACAATTGGATGATCGCCGTCGCGTACAACGACCACATGAACAGCGGCATCTTGAACCAGGTCATCCCCGGCGGGCGCATCGTGTTGATGGTCACGACGAAATTCAGCCCTGTGAATATCGAACTGAACCCGAGAATGAATATGGCCACCATGGCGGCCAACACCACATAGCTCGTCTGCGTGCTGTACGGCGTGTAAAAAGTCCAACCGGTATCCAGTCCGCCGACAACCAAAGCGAGCAGGAAGAAGAAAGCCCCCGCCATCCACAAGTACCAACTGAACAAAGTCATACGCGGGAAGGCAAGATTCTTCGCACCCAGCATCAATGGCAACACGAAATTACCCAATGCCGCTGGAATGCCGGGGATGATGAACAAAAAGATCATCACCGCCCCATGTACCGTGAAGAACTCGTTGTACTGGTTTTCCGTCAAGAACATCTGGTGGGGCGTGAACAATTCCGCTCGCATCAACATCGCCATGATCCCACCCAACAGGAAGGACGACAGGATGCCGATCAGATACATGACCCCGATCCGTTTGTGGTCCAGGGTCGTCAGCCATGACATGATGCCGCAATCGTGCGTCAAGTAGTCCACGGCGAGCGCTTCGCCGTGTCCGGCCCCATGCGCCGAAAACGCGTCCGTAGCCATAAAGGTGTCTCGTTCACTTCAAGGTCTTGATGAATGCAATCAACGCGTCGATCTCTTCCTCGCGAATCTGACTTGCATACGTAGGCATCACCGGTCGGTAACCGGCGCGGATATCCGCCATGGGTTCCAAGATCGACCTGCGGATGTAGTTTTCGTCCACCAGGATACGCCTGCCGTCGGCCATCTCGTGCTTCGCGCCGAAGATTCCTTTTAAGGTGGGGCCGCTACGAGCCGACCCGTCGATCGAGTGACATTGAGCGCATCCCTTTCGCTGGTACACAATCCGACCACCTTCTTCGGGCGACACTCCCTCCAGGAAGCTCGCCGCGTCGGTCAACCATCGTTCGAAGTCGCCGGAGGGATGCACGACCACTCGAGCCAACATGGTCGAATGCTGCTCGCCGCAGTACTCCGCGCACAGCAGGGTGTACTCGCCGACTCGATTCGGTTGGAACCAGGTCGTGGTGTACCGGTCGGGCAATACGTCCATCTTCACGCGAAACGCGGGGATGAACAGGCTGTGGATCACATCCTGCGACGACATGATCAGCCGGACCGGACGATTCACGGGAAGGTGCAGATCCGGGTCGCGGTGCCCGTTGGCATAGACGAATTCCCACGTCCACTTTCGAGCCAAGACGCGGATTTCGTAGGCGTTGGCGGGCGGTTGCCTCATATCGAAATAGGCGCCAAAGCCCCACAAGAAGATCACGGCGACGATGATCGTCGGGATGACCGACCAGAGGATCTCCAGAAAGGTGTTGTGCGTTGGAGATTCCTGCGCTTCATGGCCCTCCCGGTGCCGGTACTTGATCACAAACAGCATCATTACGCCGACGACGATGGCAAAGAAGATCGTCGACACCCACAGGATGAAGAAGAACAGTCCATCGACGGGTCCCGCAAGATCCGAGGCTGCTTCCGGAAAAAAGAAGTTGTTTCCGTACGCAGTTTGTGCCAGGGGCAACGGTACCACAGGCATCATCGATGATGATGAATCCAACGACGGTTTCTCGTCGCCGGCTTCCTCGAGCAAACTCTCCTTATCCTGGTGCTGTGCAAATGACGCAGCTACGGTGGTGGACGGTCCGTGATGGGCGACACTTCCCGGAGCCTTCCGCCACAACCAAACGGGCACCAGCGTGATGATCAGCACCAGCAGCGTCAGTGCACCGCCGAAACGCATGAGTCTTACGGCCACCGGTCCGTACTGCCCCGTCGTAGCGTCCCAGCCGAAACAAAACAGCAGGATGCGATCCATGCTCGATCCGATTTTGCCCTCGCCCGCTTCCACCAACGAAAGCTGCAACGTGATAGGTTCAAAGTAAACACCGTCCAGATACCGCGAGATCACCCCGTCAGGCGTGCAAAAGACAAACGTGGCTGCGTGAGCATACTCGCCTTGTTCCGGGACAAACGTGTAACGATAACCGATGGCATCGGCCAACGCCTTGATATTCGCTTGTCTACCCACCCAAAAATGCCAGCCCGACGCCGCTTCCGGCTTTCCGTAAGCCTGGACGTACTGCTGCTTGGTCAAACGGGCTCGTTCGGGCGTCTCCGTCGGGTCGATGCTGACACTTAGAATCTCGAAGTCTTTCCCGGGCATCAACGAAACATCCTGAAGACCGTCAACCAAACCGTTCAACTGCAGCATGCACAGCATCGGACAATCCGAGTAGGTCATGGTCAGGATCACAGGACGGTCCTGATGAAACAACCGGCTCAACGTCACATCCTCGCCCCGCTCGTTGCGGAACGCCAGATCCAGAGGCAAGCGGTCTCCCAGTTTCTCATCGATTCCCACCTCGGAGACTTCCTCCGGCGCGCGGTCGATCCGTTGAGCCGAAATCGGCGTCGCGGGTAGTACGAACAAAACGGCAAGAGTGACGAACAATCGTCCACCCGATTCGATTTTTCCCGCAATCATGTCTTCACTCCTGATCGGCCAGGCTCTGCGTTTCTTCGACGACCTGTTCCATAGCCCGATCGATGGGGACCGGCAACACGAAGGCGGAATTCTCCACGAATTGGTCACCCGCTACGATCTGGATCAACGCGCACCCCGTCTCGTCTGCCAGAGCGAACGAGGTATCTCTTCCCGGTAAACGGTTCGATCATAGGTGACTCGTGGGACAATTCGTGGAAGTTTCGATATATCCCCCTCCGGATATCAGCAACCCTAGAGTCACCCCCCCGGATGCGATTCGACCAACCCGGAAAAGTGAATCTCTCCATCAGAGCCTTACAGCAACGCGCGTGGCCCACGAGGTCAACGCGTTCGACATGCGCCCAACGATCACCGATCTACTCTGGGATAACCGAAAGATGACGGCAAATGTATCAACGGCCGCGAACAAACGCAATACGCCACCCGAAATAGTGAGCACCGTCCTCCAACACACAATGCGAGGCATGAAGAACGTCCAATAGAGGCGCAGCCGACAAGCAAATGCCACCCAGCCACTATTTTTTTGATTGGGAAGTATATCTTTCTTGATTAGTGCATTAGATGGGTGGCACCTTTCTTGCACCTCCATTAGATGGGTGGCACCTTTCTTGCACCTCTTGGGGTTTATCGCTTGCGTTTCTCGGGCACCTGGGCTTCTTCATAGCGGGGCGGATCGCCCCGGGTGACTCGCTGCCACGCGGTCTGATAAAGGTGGCCCAGCGTGTCGCTGCAACAAATCAATTCCGCGTAGTAACCGCGGAATGCCTCGATCGATTCGTAACCGTACAGCGGCAGCTTCCAGCTTTCGATCGGCAGGTTGGGCAGCGATAAAGCTTCCCAACCACCCGGCAAAAACAGGTCGCGACCGGCTCGCGATCGTTTGGCTTGCACCACCAATTCCCGTTCCAGCAGTTCCTGACTCGCCTGATTCAACTGCTTGGCGGACCACTCGTTCCAACGGCGGACGTTCTTGGTCGTCGGATCGGGCAGCGTAAGCAACTGCAAGTACAGGGCTGCTGCTTCGGGACTGAGCGAGTGCTGCCGGGCGACTGCGGTGACGGTCTCCGGTGATGAAAGTCGCGGATCCTGGTCCCATTTGCCGTCCGGCACGGGCGATCGTTCGTTCCAGTCGTGGATTCGCTGGAACGCCTGGCTGCGAAAACTCCGGACGCCGACGGCGGCATCCAATTGCGATTCGCCGGAAACCTGGTAATCGTACGTCACCGCAGCTACCGCCCGGATACGTTGAAAATCGGCTTCGGTCTTCAAGCCCGAGGTGCGAAACAGGCAGACAACGTGCGGCGGCACCAATCCCACCACGATCAATCCATCGTCGGCTTGGTGGAGGCCCTGCGAGTTCTTTTCCAAGCGACCGACCAGTTGGCCGAAGTTGGACAGGGCAGTTTCGGTATCGACGGTTGCGTAGCTGTCCAACTGGGAATACTCGCCACCAAAAGGCAGCATCGTATCGGGGTGATCCAACAGCTCCCGGACGGTTCGAATCAGATCCGGAATCCGACGCCGCCATTCATGTCCGGCCGGTAACACGTAGGCCGTCATCGCGATCGATCGTTCCAGGCGACTCAAGAAAGTCGCCCCCTCCAAGTTCCAAGGCGGGTCGTACCGCACCTTCAGCGGTTGGTAGTCACGCTTGCCATCGCTCAACGTGATCTTGGCTTTTCGTGGACGCAGATCGCCCGCTTGGGCCGGCGCCGCAATCAGTTCCGTAAACCGTTGCGTGGAAAAAGTGCGGTCTCCTTTGTTGACCTTTTCCAACACGACGGCCAGTTCCGGCGGGACGGGTGTGGCAACTGTCGCCGAGACCTGCCGTTTCGCTTGCCAAGCCGTCATCATCCGCCGCACCGCCATACTCAGCTTTTCGCCAAAGGGATTCGACGGATTGGCGCGGGCAAACGCGCAGCCGACATTCGGGGGCGCTGGCTGGGCATCCAATTGCGCCAGCGCAACCTGAATGTCTTTGACCTTCCAGCGGTAATGGTCTCGAATCTCTTTCGTCAGTTTCTCTTGGCCGTAGTGTGTCGTCCGCAGGTTGCTCATGAAGGTGATGGCCACGGCGATGGGATGCATGCCCAGTTCTTCGGCAGCTTGCTCCAAGTCCTGCGGATCGGGCAGTGGAATCGCCTCGATCTTTTCCACTGCTTTCACAAACGCTTTCAGACTCGCGGCGCTCCACGAACGCTTGATCGGGATCGTCTGCTCGACGACCATGCCTTTGGGCGGCTTGGGTTTGTTCTTCACCGACCGCTCCAAGACCACCAGGAAGTCTGACATAAAATTATCGAAACGATAAACCACATAGCGGCTATCGCCGGCAACCAATCCGATCGGTTTGCCTGCTTTGACTTGGTCGCTCAAGCCGGCTTTGGATTGTTTCCCGGCGGACTCGGAACTGGCCGCGGGGCCGACGTACAGACATAGCCCCTCCGTAAAACTCAGCAGTCCACAATCGGCGAACATCCTGAGAGCATCCAGCCATGGTGTACGCAAGCGTTCCGGGACGGTGCTGCCCAGTTCTTCGTTGCTCACCGTCTCCCAAAAGCATCGGTAGGCAACAGCCACCGTATCGGTCAGCAAAGCATACCAATTGAGATTGATGGGCGGCAACTCGTCCAAGTCTGCCCCCCCGAGAAACCTACCCACCGCATGCAGGTGTTCCACGGCATTCGAGCTTTCTTCGTGATAGCCGTGGACGTAGATCGTATCGCTCAGATCGAAATCCAAGTGCGGCTTCAACTGGGATAGTCCCTCGTTGGCTCGTTCCCGAATCGCCTGCTGCTGTGCGGCATCGGCGGCGGCTTGCTGGTCGCTGCTGCTGGCTTGTTGACAAAACGTGACCAGTTTCCTGAGCGTCAGTCGTTCGTCGGCAGCGACTCGCAGCAACGAAGATAGCCCTTGAACCAATCGTGGGGGTGCCCCCTGCAGCCATGCCGCGACAGCGGTGGCTCCCGCCATCCGATTCGGGTCGGGAGCGTTCGGGTCTTCCTTCTGCTTCTTCGCTTCCAACTCGATCGACCCCGCCTCCAACAAACCTTCTGCCTGTTTTCGCGTGACCGTCCGCAACTTTTCCGAGCTGGCAGGATGTCGCAATCGCATGAAATGAAAGTACAGCGGTTCCAATTCGAAGGACTGCCCCGCTTGATAGTTCTTCAGCGAAACGCCGGAGATCAAGATTTTGGTTGCCTGATCGATCACTTCGCCATGGTTGTTCACCATCCAATAGCCGTCAGCGGCCGGTTTATCCATCAGGGCGACGGGAGCCACGAAACCACCGCCCGCGTGTTCCGAGGCGTCCATCGTCACCGAGCGCCCGTCCACACCCGTCGCCTCGATCGTGCCATCGCGACGGCGGACGACGCGCCAGCCGATCAGCCCGTCGTGCGTCCCTAAAGGCGACTTTCCGCTCATGGGCGGACAAGGCAGCAGCGTCGACCACGAGTACACGATCCGAGCGCCCGCCGGAAGCTGTTGTTCGAAAAACGGGGGGATGCTGTCGCGAATCGGCTTACCCGAATGCGGGTCCAGCTCGCGGCAGCGCTGATCCGCCAACTGCTTTTCCAGCGGTTCGTCGCTCCACATGGCAAACGATTCCTCGAACTTCCAGACTCGGGTGCCATCGCAAAACCAATTGGCGTCGAACGTCACGAGTTTTTCGTCACCCGGCATGATCGTCCGCACCCCGGTGAACCAACTGCCATCGGACATTCGGGCCATGGGCAGGACGGAGTTGTAACCGAAGTAGACTTCCGTCTGTTTGGCCGCTTCCTGCTTCTGGCTCAGCCAGCGCCAGTAGGTCTTCCAGTGATCATCGTGAAAGACGACAATCACGTCGTCGCCGACCGGCAACAAATGTTGGAGCGTATGGCCTTTTTTCAACACCAGGGATCGCCCCGGGTGCGCCGATTCCGGGCCCACCACGTGTACTTCTCCTTGGTTGTAGTAGGCCAGCCAGGGAAAGACCAAGTCGTACCTTCGCTCGTAACGGTTACGGGTCCGAAGCATCGGGGATTCGTCCGCCCGCCGATCCAACGCTTCCCAGCCGTATTCGTCAAACACGCCCGCCAGCAAGGAACGCTGGAGGTTATCCACCACGTCGATCTTTTCCAGGCGGGCCGTCAGTTCCGGAAATTGGAGCACGGTCCCCGTACCAACGCATTTGCGTAGTTGTTTCAATGCAGTTTCCAGCTCGAACAAGCCCCCGGATTCCAGTTCCCCCAAGCGCTGTTCCAAAAACCGCCACCAATACCGCTTGACTGCAGGATGATCCACCACAGCGGCCTCGAAGGATCGCCGCTGAGCCACGTTCCGCCCGTAACTCTGAGCAGTTGCCGCTTCGCCTTTGAAGGTGACCAATTCCTCCATCGCTTTGGTCAGGGCATCCGTGAAACGGGAGTCGGCCGCCAGGGCTTCCAGTTGGGAATTGCGCCGTGAATGGTCGGGGAATTCACGCAGCCAACCGGAGAAGTCCAGGTCGCATTGGGCCGTTTCGTCGCTCACCGGGATTCCCAGTTGCAGGCAGGCTTCCAAAACGTCGACGTCCACCCACTTTTGCCATCGCGATGCCGGTTTCAGGTTGACCGGAAGGCCTTCGGCGACAAGCACGTCGGCCATCGCTTCCAGCAGTTCGAACACACGTTTGGCCGGGGATTGTTCCACGGTGGCCAGGCGCGAAATCCAGCCCGCGCGGCCTCCGGGGATTTCCACGTCACGGGGTAATTGGTCGGCCGGTTTCCACAGCCAAGGCAGCACGTCCCACGCTTCCAGCAAATCCAGCCAAGCCCATACCAAACTTTCATCGGTATAACGAGCTTGCGGATTGGTATGCGCCAACAACCAGACGGCGAACGAATCGCTGCGCCGGGCGACGGCTCCCGCTTGCTTTTGGACCGACTTCCAGAATTGCAACGGAGCCCGAACCATCGCGGGCGAACGGATGATCGCTTCCAGAAACGATTCCACTTCGGTGTCGACATCCAATCCCGCCGCTTTGGCCAAACGGATCAGATCGTTCCCCGCATTGCCCGTCGGCGCCATGCCGCCCATCGTCCGCCGGACGAGCAGATCGCGATAGGTCTCGTAGGCTTCCTGAGGCGGAAACTGGACGGCCAAGTCTTTCGAGTAATCCGAAAGCGCTTTTCCCGAAAGGCAACCGCCCAGGGAGAACTCCAGCACGGCGTCGCGACGGTGTTCGCGGTCGAGTTCCAACGCGTGAACCCGTTCGGCTTCCAACGCTTTATTGAGCGCTCGACCGGCATAGGTCAGATTGCCCAACGATTTGAACGAACGGGCGACTTGTTCCCAGTACGGAGGAAGAAAATGGCGTACCGACTTGTTCAATTCATCCGCCATCGCCGCGTACAGATCCCAAGCGTGTCCGGGTTTGGCGGCCGCTCGCCGCTGGGCACTCTTCATGCGTTTGACCAGGTCCAGCGCGTAACGAGCCTGCTGGGGCTGGTGGATCAACGCCCAGTGAGCGAAATCCAACGCCGTCCGGTGCTGTTGAGCGATCGGTGGGCTGGTCCCTTGGGGCTGGAAGCCCAAGTATTCCATGGCCAGATCCTCGGCCGCGACCAGGCGATCGGAGCTGAGCTTGACCACCACCCGCGGCCCCAGAGCGGCTGCCGAGTAGCTGCGCGCCACGATGGTTTCCGTCGTCGCCGCATCGCACTTTGCTTTGGCCGGCGCGAAACCACCGGCGTCCAATTGACGCTGCCATTGTTGCTTCTTCATTCCGCTTGCTCCTCGACCTTGCGTTTGGCATAGATGGCCGCTGCCATTCGCACGCCTTCGCTGAACGTGACGGGGCCGACTTCCTTGATGGGAGCCGCTTGTTGGTCGGCGCCCACAAACAACAGTTCCCCGGTTTCGGTCTCTGCTTCGGGATACTCGCCACCGACGTAATATCGTGCTTCCAACGGCTGCTGGCCCTCCCAGACGCGACACGTCGCATAGCCTCCACGGACGGGATACCTCAAGCGACGGCAGACACCCAAGGCAAAATTCAGTTGCTCGAATCGGCCCCCTTCGTAATCCCGGATCGCCCGCAACTCGAGCAACTCGTCTCGCACTTGATACACCGGTCGGTAAAGCTGCTCGATCGCCTGCTGGACGTTCAGATCGCTGGCCAGTTCGCGAAGATCGTCCAAATCGTCGATCAGAATCGGATGGGGAATCGACACCAGCGGCTGCTTCAACCACTGGCTTTCTCCATCGACGTCGACGATGCCCAATCCTCGTTGGGGATGGATGTCCTTCAGCAATCCCTTTTTTTCGGAGTCCGTATCTCCTTGGGCATCGGCGGGCGCGATCACGACGTTTTCCAGTGCAGCTCGCCAAGCGGGATCGGGCCAAACTTCGCAAACCACCTCGCGGGGCACCAGCAGCGACCGCAACATCCATCGTTCCACCGTGTGGCGGCATTCCAACTCGTGTTCGTCCAGCCAGGCGGCCAGCGCCGACAATTGTTGTACCGCTTCGGACTCCTTCAGCCACGCGGGCAGGGACGCCAAGCGTTTGCCTTTGGGATTCCTGCACACCAGCTTTCCGTTGTCCAGTCCGATCGAGTACTCCCTTTCGGCCGGCTGCCAGAAAACGTCTTCGGTATCACCCGTTTCGTGCTTCGCCTTCGTACCTTTGGAACGTTTCGCCATTACCCAACTCCCCTGAAAAGCCGCTGATAGGAATCGTGAATCCGAGCCGGCCCAATCGAACAACGACCGGCAAAGGAGTCGCTGTCAGGTCTTCATGCGAGCGGCACGGCCCTAGCCGCCGTTGTTCGGTGGCTTCGGAAACGGTGGCAAGGGCCATTCCGCTCAGTTGTTCGTTTGCCGGTCCTGATCGGCATTTCTAGCTTCCCGCGCAGTGCTTCCGGCAATTCCAGATCACCGTTGAATCCCGTGTCAATGATTGCTGGCCAGTCCTGTCCCTCGAGTTCCAACGTGATGATGGGCACGCCGTCCTCAGAAACACGCCCAGCAATCACCGCCGCCCCCCTTTGCGATAATAGGTTCGTGAACCGACGCGTTCGAAGAACAGCAACGAGTCTATACCGTCGGCGTCCCTTTGCGACAGAACATCGTGAATTGAATCGCCTATCCAAACCCGGCCCGTGTGAGGGTCAATTCCGGCTGTCTTGCCAGTACACGCCGACAGATCGTGATCTCTCTGGTAATTCGCCCAGATTTTTTCCGCCGCCGCACTGTCCGATTCGGTCCATGTTGAGGCTGTCATCATCATCTCCGAAGCACCCGAGATTTTTCCATTATTGTCGTGCCCGGAATTGGGTGTCAATCCCTGACGAAAGGATGGCGAGGGGTTTACTCCAATAACAAATCGACCGGGGGCACTTGATAAAGCAAAGACTGTTCACGCTGCCGGTCATTCGAGCCGGATTTTCAAATCGTACTGGTCTTTGATTTGCAGCATCGCTTCCGCGTTGCCCCGAGCATCGTCCACCGGGTGATGGGTGTGCTTCGTCTTGCGCAGACGCTTGAAGCTGGCGGACATGTTCCTGACCACGCCTTTGTACAGCGAGCCGAGATTGGTGGAACTGTGCCCGAACGGGTTCTGCCCGAGGAAGTGGTGGAAGTACCAGTTGATGAACTGCCAGTCGAAACCGTTGTTGTCTGAGACGAACATGGGCTGACCGTTGCGAATCCGGGCGATCCAATCGGCAAATTGCTGCATGACAGCGGCGGGTTCGTCGAAGCCCAGCGTTTGCTCCCTGGTGAATCCGCTCACTTGCAGGGCCTCGGCGATCCACTGGTCCGAGATCGGCTTCAGTCGTCCGTAGAACGTCCGATCGAGTGACGGCTCGACCACGATCGCCCCGAAGCAGACCATCGAGTAGTCTCCGGGGATCGGGCCATCCGCTTCGATGTCCACCATGATGTAGGTCATGTTCGTCTCCTCTCACAGCCGGTCATCCCGGCAACGGTTCGATGGTCACGCCCAGCGGGCTATCGACCTTTTTCGTCGCATAGAAATCCGGGCCGACCGAGCGAAGTTGGTCGCGTTTCAGTTCGGCCACTTCGAGCGAGCCAGACCAGACGATGCCCCGGCCGGCGGAGTGGATCTGCAGTGCCAGCGCCAGGCTCTTTTCTTGCGGGTACCCGAAGACCTTCATAAAGGCCTCGACCACGTAGTCGAACGTATGCACGTCGTCGTTGAACACCAC
>SKKK01000369.1 GCA_007121535.1 Planctomycetaceae bacterium
ATTTCGCATCCTGCAACGGGTGGCGGACAAGCTGGGCGACGAAGCGCTCGACAGGCTCTCGCCCATGTTCGTCGGCACCATCCACTCGTATGGCTTTCGGTTGTTGCAGGATCACGTGCCGAGGTACGCCGACTTCGAACTGCTGGACGATCACCGCTTGACCGGCTTGCTGTGCCGAGAGCACAAGAATCTGGGGCTGACGCAGTTGCACGGAGGGGTGTTCGCCTCGATCGGCGTCTTTCTACGCCATCTGGATGCCATCGAAAACGAACTGATTTCGCCGGAAGCGTTGGGGGGCACACTGATTGGCGAGATCTACAGGCGATTCTGTGAGATGTTGCGCCGGTACCATTTTCTGACGTTCGGCCAGATGATCAGCGCCGCCGTTGAAGCGGTGGAACGTCCCGAGGTGTTCAAGGCGGTGCATGTCAAGTTGCGGTATTTGATCGTCGATGAGTACCAGGATATCAACCCGGCTCAGGAACGTCTGATCAAACTGCTCAGCCGCCGGCCTGTCCAGTTGTGCGTCGTCGGAGACGACGATCAGGCGATTTACCAATGGCGTGGCTCCACGGTCGAGAACATCCAAACGTTTGTCAGGCGATATCGAGCCCAGGCGCGCACGCTTCTGACGAACTACCGCTCGCGACCGGGAATCATCGAAGTGGCCAACAAGTTTGCGGAAACGATCGAGCCCGAGCAGCGGGGACGGAAGCAGATGTTACCGCACAGGGGCGTCAGCCAACCGGTCGTACCGTCCTGGTCAGCCGAGACGCCCGACGACGAGGCGAAGGTGATCGCGGAGACGATTATCGGGCTGCGCTCCCGCGGCTATCGGTTTCGGGACATCGCCATCCTACTGCGCTCGGTGACCACATCGGGTGGACCGATCGTTCGGGCGCTTCACGCCAAGGGGATTCCCGTCCGTTGCGGCGGGAGCGCCGGTCTTTTTCAGCAACCGGAAATCCGAGCTTTCTGGATGATATACGCTTGGCTTTCGGGCAATTCCTGGCACCCCGAGCCAAGTCAAGAGAGCGAAGAGATAGACGCCGAGTCGCTCGTGGCGTGCCTGGCGACTGCGTTCGGTGTGCGTGGACCGACGGTCGACAAGCTCAGACGGCATCTGCTGGCGTGGCATGGGCAAGTCGACGACGACACTCCGGCGAATCTTGTCCGTGACTACTACTCGTTGCTCAGGCTGCTGGGGGTTCAACGCTGGAATCTGGAAGATCCTTTGGCAGCTTCCCGCGTGGGCACGTTGGCGAGATTCTCGCAATTGCTGGCGGATTTCGAGCATGTACGGCGCCGGGCGCGGTGGGTGGACGATGCTGAATCACCCGCGTTCAAGGCGGGTCAAGACCGCGGGCTTTGGTATTACCGCCATCTGTTCAACTACCTTCAGTACTACGCGCGCAACGCCTACCAGGACTTCGAGGGCGAAGAATCGTTCGATCTGGATGCCGTGGACGTGTTGACCGTTCATCAAGCCAAGGGGCTGGAATGGCCCGTGGTCTTCGTTCCCTGTTTGGTCAACCGCCGCTTTCCGTCAGCGAAGACCGGCCAGAAAGAAGATTGGCTGCTGCCCGAATCCGTGTTTCCAGTCGCCTGCCAAGAGCGATACGCCGGGACCATGGCGGACGAGCAGCGTTTGTTCTATGTCGCCATGACGCGGGCCAAGGACATGTTGTACTTGTCTCGCTTTCGGCGCAAGAAGAACTGCGTCCAACCATCACCGTTTCTCGTCGTCGCCGCCGGAGCTGACCCGCCGCTGGTCTCGTCCGCGGCGTTGCCGCTCCGCTTCGCTGCGGATCGGAACGGAGCGATGGCGAAGCTGATGCTGACCTTTTCCGACCTGACCCGCTACGAGCATTGTCCATTGGCGTTCCGCATGGGCGGGCTGCTTGGATTCGAGCCCCAGTTGGTCCCGGAACTCGGCTACGGCAAGGCGATCCACCACGCCCTGCGCCGGATCGCCGACCACGTACAGGCCACGGGCAAGCCGCCGACCGAGACGGAAGTGGACCGGCTGCTCGATGCCGAGTTCTATCTGCCCTATGCCCACAGCTTCCTGTACCAGCGGCTGTGGGCCGAAGCCCGCAGGGTCATCGACCGCTATCTGTCGAAGTATCGGGACGATCTACTGCGGGTGTGGGAAACCGAGCGCCCGTTCGAGCTGCACCTAGACCGGGCCATCGTCAAAGGGCGGGCGGACGTCATTCTGGACCGCGAGGGCGACGAGATCGGTTCGCTGGCCCTGGTCGACTACAAGACGGCTGCCGACCCGCGGACCAACGACATCTATGCCTTTCAATTGGCCATCTACGCGGCTGCCGGACGCGGCGAGGGGCTGAACGTCCGGGCCGCGTACGTCCACGACCTAAAAGAGGGCGAACGTTTGACCGTCTCGATCGCGGAGCGAAAGACCCAGGCCGCCAAACGTCGAGCCAACAAGCTGGCAAAGGCGATCGCCGAGCGACGGTTCGAGGCGCAACCAGATAAGCAGAAATGCAGCGGATGCGACTACCGGCTGGTGTGTCGGCATGGCCCCGCCACAGGATAAAGGGAAATGGCCCCACCGTCTGACGACTCAAAGAACAGGGAGAGCCGAAGAATTGACATGAGTACGTTTGTCTACAAAGTGAATCCAAACGGCCAGGTTGGGCACTACGTTGGCGATTGGTTCAACTTCTTTGACGGGCCACAACCGTCTGCTTGGGGACTTGCGGAGGTTGTTTGCACCCAATACCGACCTGAGGCAGGTGACCGAATCATCTGCCACCAATCCAACATTCGAGAAATCGTCGGTACGGCCGACGTGGTCGGGTACGACTTGGGTAGACTGATCCTACAGGCTACCGAAGGACCTTTCCCACGTGGAATCAAGATCACCGTGCTGAAGAAGATCGACGAGCGAATCCGAAATTTAGAAGCTTTTCAACAGGGACTCATCAAGACCCTCTACACGATCAGCGACAGTGATGCAGACTACCTCTTGAACCGGATCAAGGGGTTTTGGATGGACGCAGAGGACTAAAGCTGATGATTTCCAAGAATGGCCTTTCGTTACAGGGATCAGACGATGACAGGCACAAACCGTGAAACTCTGGAGCAATTGTTCTGCGAAGGCAGCATCAGCTTGGTTCGGGGGACGATTTTCGATCAGACTCCGGCGCCGCTGCCGGCGGGTTTTGATGTTGCCAAGGTCGAAGCCATGATGCTCGGCATGGCGGTCGGGGATGCGCTGGGCAATACGAGCGAGGGACAGTTGCTTTCGGTGCGACGTAGGCGGTACGGTGAGATCCGGGACTACTTGCCTAATTGGTATGCCGAGAACAGGCCGGTCGGACTGCCGTCGGATGATGCCCACGGTGTTCTACATCCTGATGCGTCGTGGGCACGATCCTGAGGAACCCATCGTGTGGGCGGTGAACGATACCAAGGATGACGATACGGCCGCGGCCATCTTCGAAGCGACTGTCAGAGCGTTGAACGGCCGGAGCGGATTGCCTAACCGCTGGATCGAGAATCTTCAGGGACGTACCCCGAAGTCAGAAGATGGACGGCTTTTCGAATTATTCGAAACAGTGCGGGGGGAGTGGTAGAATACGAACCAAGCCTTTGGGCTGGAAGGAACGTGCATCAGTTTTTTGCAGAATCCTCTCGGAAAGAAGCTGAAGAAAGCGACAATAATCCCGACAGTGGAGATTTTCCTTTTGCTTAGGAGCGAATCATGACCCTGATTATCGATTTTGGAAAAGCTGACAGAGACCAAGGCTGCCACTGGCTCAAACCGTCCCGTGACCGTGCAACTTTGGAACGATTGTTCCGCGATCACGGGAGCCGGTTGGTTCTCGGGCCGATCTTCGATCAGAATCCGGCTTCCCTGCCTGCGGATTTCGATTCTTCCAAGGTCGAGGGCATGATGCTCGGCCTGGCGGTCGGGGATGCGCTGGGCAATACGAGCGAAGGGCAGATGCCGTCGTTGCGTTGGGAGCGGTATGGCGAGATCCGGGATTACTTGCCGAATTGGTATGCCGAGAACAGGCCGGTCGGAATGCCGTCGGATGATACCCAACTGGCGTTCTGGACGCTTGAGCAGATACTGAAAGATGGGGTGTTTGATGCAGGTCGGGTCGGGGAACGGTTCACGCGCGGACAGATCTTCGGGATCGGCAGTACGGTGAAGAAGTTTCTGCGAAACTATAAGAGCGGGTTGCCTTGGGACCAGTGCGGTGTGGCGTCGGCCGGCAACGGCGCGTTGATGCGGATTGCTCCGGTGCTGATCCCGCACTTGAAGGCGCCGACGTCCGGACTGTGGGTGGACGCGGCGCTGGCGGCGATGCTGACCCACAACGATGCGGGCTCGACGGCTGCCTGCGTGGCGTTCGTGTCGATGCTGTGGGAACTGCTGGCGATGGATTCGCCGCCGGAACCGCAGTGGTGGTTGGACGCCTATGTCCGCACGGCAAGTGAACTGGAGGACGACACGCGATACGAGCCGCGAAGCGCGGGCGTCGAGCAGTACCGAGGCCCGATTTGGCAGTTCGTCCAACAACGAGTGGGCGCGGCGTATCAGCGGGAAGCTTCGGTCCTTGATGCCTGTAACTCTTGGTACTCGGGCGCGTATCTGCTGGAGACGGTGCCCACGGTGATCTATATCCTGATGCGTCATGGGCACAATCCAGAAGAAGCCATCGTGCGGGCGGTGAACGACACCAAGGATAACGACACGGTCGCGGCCATCGTCGGCGCGGCGGTCGGGGCGTTGCATGGCCGGAACGGATTGCCCGCCCGCTGGATCGAGAATCTGTCGGGCCGCACGACGGACTCTGACGATGGACGGGTGTTCGAATTGTTGGAAGCGGCACGGATGAAGTGGTGGCAACCGGCGTGAGAGTACCTCCACCCAACTTTGGCTGCGGCGTCAGCAGTACCAGCGTTTTTTTTTACCAATGCAGCCGGACCAGTGCGTAACCGTTACGCACGGGGGCTTGTTGGTCAATGTCGGGCCGGAAAACGAACAGACGGATCCAAGCATGGTCGCGGGGATCAGTTGCAGCGGCTGACCCCGGCAGCAGGACCCGGTGAAGATCGAACATGACCGCAACCCGCCACTATCCACCATCCTGATCACGATCACGCTCAGATTCCGGCCTGCCTGCTTACCGTCCCACCTTCACCACCACTTCGTTCGACGTGACGACAACATCATCCAACGTCACCTCGGCGCGAAACACGACCTGGTCGACCAGTTCGCCATCGCGGCCGACGTAGATCGGCGACGGCGGCGGGGCAGGCATGGCAGGCCAGTCCCACACCAGTACGCGGCGGCCCGCCTGGAAGTCTCGCCGCACGGTGTTCGGATCTTGCCTGCGCAGGATCTCGGCCAACGGGAATTCAAACTGCACACGCTGCTGGCCCGCTTCGACGACGACCATCTGCGGCTCCGGACGCTCCCGGCTCCGGTCCCACAGACGCAGCGGCCAGCGGTGCGAAGGGGCGATCAGCGCGATGTGAATGCCGTCGTAGCGGTCGGCGACTTCGATGGCTCGATCGGTCCGGTTGGTGACCACGCAGCGGATTTCGCCCTTCGGCTTGGCCGGATCGAAGTGCTGGACCGAGATCGACAACTGGACGCAGACCGCTGGCTGCGGGGCAGATGGCGGCGATTGGCTGCTGGGTTGGGCTGGGGCGTTCCACGTTGTGAGAGCCAGTGCAACGAATATGGTGGCGACGGTCGTGTGGAGTGGTCGGCTGCTCATTTTGTTGGCTCCCAGGGTGACGTCATCTTGTGATCCTCCAGCAGCCGGCCCCACACTGCGGATCTCGTTCATTGTACACCAGGGCGATGAACCCATGGGCTTCTGAAGGTTTGGCAGACTGCGTGGAATTTCGACCCTAGTTGTCTATGGTCATCGCTAGAACTGCCTGTGAGGGCATGAACACAAAACGAATCCGCTGATGAACGTGGCGATGATCATCCCCACATCGCCTCGGGCCGTAGCGACGATCCGCCTGCCAACATCAACCGAAAATTACCCGACAAACGCTCGGACGCAGGACGGTAGACCAATGGTGAAAGCCAAAATCAGATTCGTCGCTAAACGAAGGTCCATCGTCCGTCGAATGTCGTGCGGCAGCTGCTGTTGTCGCGTGCAGGCATGCTATTCGACTCGTGAAAACGAAAAATCTCCAATCATCATGCGTACTGCCTTGCCGTCTTCACCTAATGTGAATGAAACAATGTCTCCGAGGCTGAAAAATGGATTCCCTTCCATCACACGAAAAGTCGTTTCTGACTTCTCAATCGGTTCGAGCTTGGAAACCGTCGATTTCGGGTTTGGGTTGGTAATATCTAAGGCCACCAGCGCACCATCAAGACCTAAAACCTGGATATCGCTCCATATATTGCGATACGTGCCTGATAAAGGTTTCCATGTTGCTTCAGGAGTCATCGGCTTCAGATCATCTTTCGACTTCGCGATTGCATCGCCCACCCATTCAAATGCTCGATCAACGACGCTCAATGGCTCGCCCGGATAAGGTTGTGCGTCAAGTGAGTTGGAGAACACGATCACACCGATCTTCTCGTCCGGGCTGCAATAGGTGGATGTCTTGAAACCCGGGTAGCCGCCGGAGTGGCCGACAAGTAGGCGGTCTTCGGTCTTGCGTAAATGGAACGCCAAACCCCAGCCCGCTGTCCACTTTGGGTCCAGCCATTGGATTCGTTGCATCTCGCGCAGCGTACTCGGCTTGAGCACCTCATCATCCTTGTCATCAAGAGTGCGAAATTGCCATGAGACGAACCGTGCCATGTCGACGACCGAAGAAGTGATGCCGGCGGCAGCAGCCATTCCCTTAGCATCCACGACCGGCATTTCCTGCCGACTTCCATCAGGTAGCCGTCGACCGTACCCCTTGGCCAGCTGCGTGATGTCGATAGACGACAGCGTGACACCACTATTCGACATGCCAAGCGGCTGAAAAATGTTCTCACTGACGTAGTCTTCGTACGGTTGGCCCGAGACGGCGGCGACCACCTCACCAAGTAAAGTGAAAGCAAGATTTGAATACTTCCACTCAGTCTCGGTTGGAAAGACAGTCTTTTGGCCTGGCAGCCTTTGGATGATCTCTTCCGTAGTGGGGAATTTGAAGTCGATCCAGTACGGAAGTCCGGCATCACGGGGTACGCCCGAGCTGTGGGTCAGTAAGTGGCGAATGCTGACAGGTGGTCCCACCGTGTCTTTGCCGCTGAGTTTGAACCAGGGCAGGTACTTTTCCACCGAATCATCGAGATCGAGCTTCCCAGCATCGCGAAGTTGCATGATGGAGATCGCAGTGAACAACTTAGAATGGGAAGCGATGCGATACAATGTTTCCGGAGCGGTCTTTCGCTCGGCCTCAATGTCGGCGTACCCGAAGGCATGCATGTAAACGATGTCTTGATCATGTACGATGGCCAAGCACATACCGGGAATCGCTTTGTAGGCCATTTGGGATTCGATCCACGCTTCCAGCAATTCGATGTTGGACCGAACAAGTGGGTGGTGCGCGACTGGTTCGTGGGCGCGGACGGATGGAACCGCGAGCATCGCGACGGCAACGACAATGAACGCCAAAAATTTCTTCATAAGTGTAATCTCCAAGACGTGCTTCAGGCAATTTACTGGCGGTGCATAACGCTTAAACATTCCATGATTTTATCCCACGAAAACCCGAGTGTGCCAGCGTCTTCTGACGATTTTTCCAGGGGCGTCTGCGAATCCAATGGTGCTGCATCGCATGGGGGAAATTGCGGTAGGATGGGGCGTCCGTAGGTTAAGTAGTCTGCTTGAGCAAGCTGAGAAAGAGCTGAATCGCATCGACTGATGGTAGCAGTGATTGGTTTTCGGACTCTTGCCGACCAGAAAATCAGGTCTTGTTGACGCGACAGTGATTGGTCGCAACCTGTCATCCCCGATACCTAAAAAAAAGCCCCACCCGCACCAGCCGCCAACAGCGACCGGTGCGGACGGGAGAACCCCATCGCCATCACCGCCTTCGCGGCCTGGTGCGAATATCCCCGTTACCTACGGCGGCCAGCGTCAGCAGTCCGCCGACCACGAAGAACACCAGCCACGATTGACAGACCAGGCCGATCACTCCGGCCACTACGAAGATGCCGCCTGCGGTCATCGAATTCAGCTTTTGTCTGGCACCCAAAACGTTGCTCCTTTCGTCTTCGATCTGAAATCCGGTTCGCTACGGCAGCGGGCTGCAGGTCGCTCAACCTACGATCCCGCTGCCGCAGTTTCCGCGCTGATCATTCCAAGCCACGCTTCAGCCCAGCCACTGCTGGCAGTGGTCATCGCGAAACTCGCACATGTTGCAGCCCATGCCGGGCCGGAACACGTACTGGCCGCGATCCAGGTCATCCAGATAGGCCCGGATCGCCGCGAACAGCCGCCGGAAATGCCGCTGGCTGCGGGGCTCGTAGCGATGGAAGTCCAGCTTGGGCGTCTTGGTCTTGATCAACGAACGGATCTCCAAGCCGCCCTCTTCCCGCCCGCTGGCCCGGCGGTACATGTAGGCGTAGCACGAGAGCTGGATCTCGTGGGTCACTTCGTAGGGAGCCGCCGACTTGGCCGCCGTTTTGAAGTCGCAGATCAGCGGACCAGCAGGATCGTCCAGGATCAGATCCAGTACGCCCAGCAGCGGGATGCCCAGATCCTCGCCGCTGAACGGATCGACCAGCGGCTCCTTGAGCGTCGTTTCCACGACCAGCGGGATCTCATCGTCGGCGGCCAGTTGCTGCAGGTACATGCGGACCAGGCCCGCCGCCTGCTGTTGCAAAGTCTGCTCGGCGTCGACGGATTCGAATCGCATCTGGTCGGCTTCGATCGCCTCTTCCCAGGTATCTGCGATCCGCTGGACGGCCGCTTCCATCGGCAGTGGCACCCCCAATTGCCGATGGCGGTAGAACAGCTCCAAGGCATCATGCACCCGCGTGCCCAGAAACATCGCGGGGGTGGGCGGCGTGCGGATGCGGTCAACGTACCGCAATCTAAACGCCAGCGGGCATTTGAGCCACAAGTTCAGGCGGCTGGGCGAGATGTAATCCCATATCCCATTCGGGCGGATGTCGGGCGAGGCCTGCTCGCTGTGCAGCAGGATCATGAAGCCCTCTCGCCTAACGCCGCATCCAGCGACACGCTGCCCTCCTTGATCGCTTTGAGCGTATCGATCAGGCTGCTGGCATCCAGGCTGCTCAAACCGGCCAGCGGCTTGTCGAACAGCTTGCCCGTCAGCTGGTCCAGCTTCCGCACGCCCAGTCCACGGATGCCGCGGGCCAGTTGGTGGATGTAGCCCATCTGCTTCTGGCTGGGTCCGTGGTGTCCATTGCCGCCGTTGGTGCCGTTCTGGGCCGCCGCTTGGCCGTTCCCGCCAGTGGTGCGCTCCGCAGGGGCCGGGACGCTGCCGGCAGCCGTCGCGTTGCAGTTGGCCGTAGGGGCGGGAACCTCTGCACCTATCTGGCGAGCCAATTCTTCGTTCACGGCCCGGCTACAAGCGGCGTAGGCATGGCGGACCTGCCGTTGCAACGCTTCCGCGTCGCCCTGCAGCACCGCCGGATCGAGTTCGACGCTCAGATTGCAGTGAGCACCGAGGCTGCCGAAATCGGCCTGCCCCAGTTTTTTGGCAATGCCGACGTTCAGGGTCAGAGGCATAGCTGATCCTCCCTTGGTGAAAGGCATGGAGCGAGACCCGCAGAATGACAGGTCCATCCGGCGGATCTCGGGGCCGGATGGACGGATGTGGATGGCGTTGATGCGACGGCGTTACAAGGCGACGTTTTCCAGTTGCCGCAAAGTGGCCAGAGCCGACTGCACGTTGCGGGTGTTCTTCTTCTGCTGCTTCAAGGCATTGATCAGATCGCTGAGTTGGCTGACGCCCGTTCGCAGCGTGGTCCGCAGGGCTTCGGCCTGCTCGATCAGATCGGGCGAGCTGTTGCTGTTGGCTTGCCCGTTGGCGGGCGTCGAGGCGGCATCATTGGCGTGCGTCTTGCCATTGCCATTAGTGTCTTTGGCCATGTCGCGTGGTCTCCTTTTGCTTGGTGAAGCTGGTTTCACGGGATTGCTTTGTTGCGGGCCGGTCTCGACCGAATCGATCCGTACCGCCTTGTGGTTTGAACGGACGGCGTGGTCTGAGGCCAGCGATGCCCAGAGGTAGGTCCGTTGTTCGTCGCTGGCCTGAACCGGTGCCTCCGGGCCGTAGAAGTACAGGTCGCGCAAGCCCAGTCGCATCGCGCGGAGCAGGTAGTCGCGGTCGGTATGCAGGCACAGCCGCTGGCCATCGACCGCACTGCGGCTGAGCACAAGCTCCACGGGGGCTCGAGTGTGATCGCCACCGGCCCGAATCGTCAGGCCTTCCTGGAGGTCGATCGTGATGCCCAACGCCGACGTCTGGCTGTCGACGGGCAGACGCCGCAACGCGTCGGCCAGGAAGACTGCATCGTCCGGGTCGACTTGCACCCGACTGCAGGCGTCTTCTTGGCGGGGAATGACAGATTCGGCCTTGGGGAAGCGGCCTTCTTTTTGCAGCCGTCGATGGAGTGTCCAGGGGCCGCTTCGCAGAGTCAGCCAATCGTCCGTACGGCCGATCGACAACGGCTGATCGTCGACCACCCCTTGGCATCCGAACAGCGGGCTGCCGGGTACCAGCAGATCTTCGTCCCAAGGGAAACGGTAGCCCGCTTGCACCAACAACTGGCAACCGTCGGCGGTGACGATTTGGCCCTGGGTACCCTTGAGTTGCAGGCAGCCCAGGACATAACGGGTCGAATCCGGGTCCGTCACCTCGACGGCCGCGCCCAACGCCGACCACAGCCTGGCGTCGTTGTCAGCCATCGCCTCCGGACATGAGGGAAACTCCTGCTTCTTGACGGGCTTGACGTCGTACCGCACCAGTTGCGGGATCTGCTTATCGGTCCACTCGGCGGTCGCCACCTGCGGACTTTCCTGCCGTAGCGTCAGCCAGTCCCGTTTTCCACCGCGGCAATCCATCAGGACCGCAAATGGCACCTGGATGCTACTGGCAGGATCATCGCCCGGCAGGTGGTATTCGACGGCTGCGTAATCGTTACGCGCCCGGATTCGCAGGCCGTCAGGACCGCTGACGAGCAGCAGGTTGGGGCCTTGTTCACGGTTGCCCAGATGCAAGGACCGCTTGAACACAGGACGGATCGCGGCCACCAGGGCACAGGGAAGGGTAATCAATGGTCTGCTCCTTTGCACAGATACCGCCCCACCGCCACCACCAGCCGGGCCAGCCAACAAACTGGCCGGATCACGGCAGGCGACGGGGCAGCAGGGTAGGAAGATTTGTTCGCGGAAAAAAGACAAGAGCCCGACTCGCTTCTTCCCTGAAGTGGAAGCGTGCGGCGATCGGAATATCACGGCTATGCCGTTACTTGACCGGTGTTGTTCTCGGCATCGCCGGGCTCTTGTCCTCGGGCGGCACCACCCAGCACTACCCCGGTCGCAAACTGCGGTAGTTGATCGCCTCCATAACATGCGACGGTCCGATCACGTCGCCATCGTCCAGGGCGGCGATGGTGGCGGCGATCCGCTGCGTACGGTCCAGGCGGTCGGCGGACAGCCCGAATTCCCTGGCGGACGTGCCCAGCAGTTCGCGGGCGTATTCATCCAGCACGCTCGGCACAGGCTTTCGCATCGCCTCGAGCGCCTGGCGGATCTGCTCGTTGTCGGTCGCCCAAGCCGTCGATTCCCATTCCCGCATGGGCACCGCAGGCACCTCGATGGTGATGTCGGTTTCGGGAAGTTTGGCTACGTGCCGTTGGATCTGGGCAACGCTACAGTGGCAATCATGCCGCGGATCGTTCCAGTAGCCACAGGGGCAACTGCGGGCCTCGAACGTGTCACACAGGCCAAAATGCCGGGCAGCGGAACGCAACAGGCTCTTGCCGCAGCCGGGTGGGCCGAGTAACAGGATGCTGTGGTTGCCGGCGATGGCCACCGTCAAGGCCCGCTTGGCACATTCCTGGGACTTGATCCGGCCAAAATCGATCGGCCGGTCGGGGCAGCGGCGGGCGAGTTCCGCGGCGGTTTCATCGCGCAGCCGCAGCAGATCCGCGTCGGACAGCTTGATCACGTCCACGGACTTGGTGCGGGTGGTGCGAGTCTGCACGGGGGTATTCTTTCTGATCATGGTTTGTTCCTGGATGATTGATCAGCGAACCTTTTGGGCTGCGCTGCAGGGAAATACACTCAATCCAGCACGGGTAGTGGGTCGACAAGCTCGAAGCTGCCTGCCATGCCCTGCTCGTCATAGGTACGCTGCAGGACAGTCACCAACGAACCGATCGTGGCAGTCCAGCGGAAGCCGACCCACACGCAATACTGCTCGGTGCCCGTCTCCAGCCGCAGCACCGTCCAAAGTCCCCGCAGCGCCGCATTCTGACTCAGTTCCAGCTTGAACTGCTCCAACAACTGCTGCGGGAGATCATGGGCCAGATGCGGGAACGTCTGGCCAACCACTTCGAGGTCGTCAGCCGTTTCCCGGACGAATCGTACGATGAAATACATGGTCTTCGGCCCTGTGAGTTAGGCGACCGTGTACTCCCCGGCCAACAGGTTGAAGGTGGTATCGCAGTCCAGCGGCAGCCCCCGCAGCCAGCGGGTCAGTTGGTGCAGCATCAACCCGGCGGCGATCCCGGCCGCGTAGATCGTGCTGCGGGACGTACAGCTACCTTGCTGGGCTTCCGATTGCCGGAACAAGGTCTTGGCATAACGCTCGCGACTCACACCATCGGCCGCCGTCAGCACGCGGATCGTCTCGCCCAGCATCCGACCGTCGACCCAGAATTGGCTCTGGTCGCGGACCGCACGCCAGATGGCCGTACGGGCCGAAATCGAGTCCACGCAGCAAAAGACGGCATCGCCGGATGCGTATTTCGGGCGGTACCGATCCTGGATCAGCTGGACGTGCATTTCGGGATCGATGGCCAGCATTTGCGCGCGGGCCGCATGGACCTTTTCCGTGCCCACGTCGGCCGCCGTGTAACCCTGCGTGGTGCGGTTGCTGTCATCCACCACGTCGAAATCAACTAAAGTCACATGGCGACAACCGATGGCGGCCAACTGGATCGCCACCTGGCGTCCGATGGCACCCACGCCGATCACCGTCATCTGCAACTGCTGCAGCAGATCCACGGGGACCAGACTGCGTTGGCGTTCGAAACGATCGCTCTGAGGGGCAGGTACGATCATGCTGTTCTCCTTATTGGTAACCAAAAAGCGGCCCGGTTAATGGGTCGCTCCATCGAAATCCGCTGGTCAAAACGTGTTCACGAATCCATCCGCATCCGCCAGTCGAACCAAGCCTGGCGTTCTTCTTCTTCCGTCACCTGTTCCAGTTCCCGATTCACCCGTTCCACGAGCTCCACACAGGAATCCACGCAGGTATCTCCCCATGGCGTCAGCCCGTCCCACGTCTCGTCGTCCAGGACGCTGAGAGACGGCCCTTCGTCAAAGACCAGTTCGTCGTACTCCTGGGCCCACTGGTCCTGACAGGCGGCCTCAAACGGCCGGGAAAAATCCACTCCGCTGCCAAGCTCCAACGCACCGCCCGGTCCCACGTTGAAACGCAACCGGCTGTAGGTCTCGCCACCGCGGGCCAGGATGAACATCAAGGCCCAATCGGACCGGCCGAAGCAACGGGCGAACGTCTCTTCGTCGGTACCGCTGGGCTGGGCGCTGTTGCCGGGATGCGTATGCACCCAGATCCGGGCGAACTGGCGGGGGTTTCGGCCCAGGTCCACCTGTTGTTCGAAGAAGTCGGCCACGGCCTCATCGTCGAAGCGGACGCTGACCGCCGAGCAGATTTGCTGGACCAGACAGATGTCTTCCACCAGCAGCAGGTCATCGGCGGGCGTGATCCCGAAGCCGCCGATTTCGGTACCGCCCGCATCGCGCAGAAACAGCAGCTTGGCCCAGGCATAGGGGCTAAACCGCAGCCGCGGCGTGGGCGGTCTGCAGTTCCTCTGTTTCGACTCCATCCGCATCGTACGCGGGGAAATCGTCGACCGCATCTTCTGCCTCATCTGTCGCTCGGCGACACTGGGGACATGTTTGTTCATCGAGACACTCCTTACAGAATTTTCCATGGCACTGCTGGCAGACGGCCAAACAGTCACAGCAATAGGTCTTGTTGCAGCAGGGGCATCTGGTACTGTGGTCTGCACAGAAGCATTCGCCGCAGTCGTGGCAGTAGATGGTACAGGCGTCGCAGAGATCCTCTTCGCAAGACGCGCAGCGGAAGCGATTTCCCTCATCACGGATCAAGTCGCTGCAGTCGTGACACTCGCATGCCTCCCAATCCTCCAATCGCACGTAGGGGTTGTGCGGGTTGTAGTTTTCCAGGATCTGCCGTACCAGCTGAAAGAAGTCCAGGATTCGCCCCTGGTGCAACGCGTCGCGGATGGCTTGCTGGCCATCGCCTTCACACAAGGCTTCTTCCTGTACGTGGGGATGCGTCACATCGGGCTTGCTGCTGGCCGGATGGGGAGCCAAGGCGATCACCCGATAAGCACGGTAGAGAGGTATGCTTATCCAGTTGAGGACCACGCGGAAGCGACCGAACTCGATATCTTGCAGCACGATCGGCTCGGTTTCTACCGCGATGGATCTGTGCTTCAAGTCGATCCGAACTCGATCGAATTCCGCAGACAACGCTCGCAGATCGTCGGCAATCGCCTGTTCGTTCAGCAACCGTCGCTGGCGGATCGTTTCGATCAGCTTTTCCTGCAACGTGTGCAGATGGCTGCTGCAATCCGCCACAACCTGCAACAGTCGACGCTCCACGCGGTTGCGTGCGGCCCCCCAGCCGCGCTGCCGAGCCTTTTCCTGCATCCGTAGCAGCCGCTGGCAGGCATTCCAATACGTTTCCGGCAACGGCGGGACACGCTCGTAGTCAGGCCCGTTAGCGAGTATCTTGTAGATCTCCGCAGCAGCCCGTTGGGCACGGCTATGTGTCACAGTCATCAGACTTCTCCGAAGGGGAACGAGAATTCGAGGGGAACCCACCAACGGCACGGCGACTCACATGATCGCCAAGGTCGCCGTACCGCGTGGTCCGCACGTCGGGTCAGGCGAACGTTACCGTCCGCCTTCGATCTTGGTGGGCGTGATGCTGACCCGGTCGCCCTCTTGCAGCATCTGGTCCGCCGCCACAGGCAGGCGGTTGACGCGGATCAGGTAGTCGCTGGGCTGGCGACCGGGAACGCGCTGCCGGAAGAATTCCTGGACGCTGGTGTTGGGGGAGATCTCGACATAGTCGGCGAAGCCGCCGCCATCGTTGTTGATCAGAAGCACTCGCATGGGTCATCCTTTCAATGAAAACCACAAGGGGTGGGGAACAAGCTGAGTCCGACATACCGCCGGACTCAAGAAATTAGACGCCTGCTGCGCGATGCAGCCCTCAGCGATCTCGGTGGCAAGCACGGCCATGGCGGTAGCGACGCCGGGGACGCCGACGTCGCTGTCGCCGGCCACGAGTCCGCCCGGCACGCGGTTGCCACAGATCGAGCAGCGGGCGGGTCTTGGCGATCGCGGGGGCCGTCATCGCATGCAGCGTTCGCAGGCAGGCGTAGACGCTATGACTTGGACCGAGCACGGCGCGGTCTCCTGGAAATGCGGCGAGGCGGGGCGGGGCGGTTGTCCTTTCCCTCGCAGGCCAGCGACGGGTAGTCCAGCTCCACGGGGCCACGGGTGAGAACCACGAACCCCAGCCGGGCAATGGTGGACTCATCTTCGCCGGTGGCCTGAGCTACGGCACGGTACAGACGGGAATCGGTCATGGGGATCTTCCTCATCAAAGTCGGAGGTTCAAGAAACGAAAACGAGCCTCGCCACATTGGCACAGGCTCGTGTTACCAAGGGTCACGCAGCGTGGGCGTTGCGTGGTTTACGGTTGGCAGTGAAGTCGCGACAGGCTCGCCAGTTGCTGCTGGAAGATCGAAAACGGCACGGCGGTGCTGTGATAGTCGTACCCATCGCCGTCCTCGATCAGTGTGGCCGACCACAACACCCACAAGTTTGGCTCTGGTGGTAAGGGCTGGCGTACGAAGTCGGCGTTGCTCAGCAACAGTGCTTGGCTTTCGCCTTCGCCGGCTGGCCAGACAAAATCGTCCGGCACGTCCACGAAACGCAGGGGATACTCGAATTCATCCACCGCATCCGGCAGGTGCTGGTCATCTTCGTCGGTCCACGTTTGGAGGGCCTGGGGCAGGCATTCGTACCAGTACAGGGCGGGCAGATCCCGCCAGGCGGTCTCTAGGGCCTGAAAGCGATCGCGAAGCATATAGTCCAGAAAACGCTGGGCCTCGCTTGCGATAAACTTCCGTAACGGCTGGCACCAGGGCACCACACAGTAGTTCAGTTCCTGGTGATACTCGTTGCCCAGCACGGGCAGGATCAAATAACGCATGGACAACCCCCTTTGCTGGAGTCGGGCCTGCAAAGCCAATGCGTCTCCAACCAGGTGCGTTCGGCAGTCAGCGCGAGGCTGCGGCGTGGGTACGGACCGAGCCGCGGTCCGGAGACGGGCGACATGTCGGCCCACCATTGGCCTCTGTCATCCGGTTCGACGTGCGAACCACGCTGGATCTGCAGTTGGCCCAGCGCGGCCAGATCGAGCGCCTCGTCGTACAGGCAGCGTATGGTGCCGTCCGGGGCGACAAGTAACTCCATCGTGGCCATGATCACCTCGGGCGGCGAATGATGTTGCGGCGGGGGCGGTCGACCAGCAGATCGTCCAGCACGTTTTGCACGCCACCCAACTCGGCCGCCACACGCTGCCGCATGCTCTGGTCGTCACGCAACCTTTGCGGCGGCAGACCCTGGATCACGCCCTGACAACGAGTGACCAGTTGGTCCAACTCGTCGTTGCTGCGGACGTTCAACTGCTGGAACCGCTCGAAGAACTCCGTCAGGTTGTTGACCGCGCTGTCGCGGAACACCTTGGGCTTGCCATCGGTTTGACCGGTCAATCGCTCCGTCAGGTGGGCGACCAGGTCTTGCAGTTCCTCGATGAAGGCCTGTTCGGCCAGCCGTACGGCTTCGTCGAAGCGGGCCGCCACCCGCTCGCATTCCTGCTGGTACAGTTCCGGGTTCAGGTCCCGCAGGTAGTTGGGCGGCTCGACCGAAGGATAATCCCAGCTCACCTGGAACAGCCCCAGCAGGCTGGCCGGATAATCCGCCTCGTTGTACAGCGAACCCAGCCGGCGGCGGGC
>SKKK01000027.1 GCA_007121535.1 Planctomycetaceae bacterium
GAACCTTTTCTGGAGCGACTGCGGTGATTACGCTGCCCTTGCGGATGCAATACAGTCCGTCGCCAGTGCGACCGGCCGCTGCCTGGCTCATTCCGGGCGATGATGCCGCCGATTGGCTTGATGAACTGCTGCAATGGGGTATTCCGCTGGCCGCCGTGACGCTGTACCCGGTGCCTGGCGTGCGCGGCGATACGGCGCCCGCTGGCATCTTGGCGGTTGTCGGCAAGGCAGCCCAACCGGCCGTGTCGCGCCGCTGCCAACCCTACGGGCGGATCGATGGTCGCGGCGCCGCAGCCGACTCCGGTTCCGGGGTGGTCTATTTGCCGGTCGAGGCGCGGATCGATCCCGATGCGACCGAATCGGAACTGGCCGCGCTCCTGACCCGGCAGTCCGGCGTCCATCTGTTGCATCCGGCGGTCGGTTTGGTCCGCTTTCTGGAATCCGATGCGTACCGGGTAGCCGATCTGCTGCGTCCGGCGCCGGTCAGCGAAGGGCAGTGGGATGCCGCCGAACCGGGTGTCACCCTGAGCCAGCGGCTGTGGTCGATCGAGCCGATCTCGGTGCCTTCGGTGCAGATGGTTCTGAGCGAAGGGCGCGACGAAATCGGCTCGCAACCGCTCACCGGCGGACAACTGCCTCGCAGCCCCGAAGAGCCGGCGGACAACGCATTGGCCGCGGCTGGTCGGGCGGTCATGCGTCAGATCGCCCGGCTGGCCTCCTGGTTCGGATCCCGGGCAGCGGCGCCAGTTGGTTCCGCCAAGCCGGGAGGCCTGGCACAATGGGCCCAGCAGAAAATGAAGCAACTCGACCAGGCTCTTCTTGCGAGCCGGCACAGTGAGCTGCTTCGGCTGTTGCACCTGCTAGAGACGGATCCCGAACAAGGACTCCGCTATGCGCTGCCGCTGCACTCGGGCGATCACCGGGGCATCGCGCCGCCCAGTGACCGGCTGACCTACCGCGACATCGACTTCGATCTGCAGCGCATGCGCGGCGGTCAGCCGGCCGACCCCTGGGATGTGCCGTTCGACTTCCAGACCCGGCTGCGAAGGATGTACCATGAACTGGCCACCCGCGAAATCCAGTTGGGCCGGCATCGGCGCGCCGCTTATATCTATGCCGAACTGCTGGGAGATCTGAGAATGGCTGCTGCGACGCTGAAAGCCGGGCGGCACTTTCGCGAGGCGGCTGTGCTGTACCGCCAGCGGCTGGCTCAACCCGAGGAGGCAGCCCGCTGCTTGGAAGAAGGCGGGCTGTGGATCGAGGCGATCGGCCTGTACGAAGAACTCGGAGAATTCGAAAAGGTGGGCGACCTGTACTCGCAACTCGAACAACCCGATCCGGCCCGCGAAGCCTACGGCCGCGCCGTCTCGAAACACCGTCGGGATCACGATTACCTGACCGCCGCCAAGATCCTGGAAACCAAGCTTGACGACTGCGACGGCGCCGCCGAGTGCCTGGACGCGGGCTGGCCCGCATCGCGCCAAGCCAGCCAGTGCCTTGAGGCATTGTTTCAGCTTCTTGGACGCCACGGCCGTCACAAGGCGGCCAGCGACAAGGTTGCAGAACTCCGCCGGCAACCACCGAGCGATGCGTCCCTGTCCTTGCTCGAAAGCCTCTCCCGATTCGCCCGGAGCTACCCGGACCGCGATGTGCAAGCCCAGGCGGCGGACGCCACGCGAACGCTCGCCGCCGGTTGCCTGCGCGTTGTGTCCCCGCTAAAGCGCCTGGCGGTGTTGGCTGCGGTGCGGCAACTTGTGCCGGACGATCGGCTGCTGGCCCGCGACTGCCAGCGGTTCTCACTGATTCCACCTGCACCGCCACCAACACCGCCGGTGCCGCGAAGCTCGCGGCGCCAACCCTCGCAGCTCAAACGGCGTTCGACCGCGTTGACACTCGTCCGCACGATCCAATTGCCGGAAAACGTCCAGTGGTGCAGTGCCATGTCCGCAGAACACGTGTTCTACGCGGCCGGATACGGCGATAACGAGCTGGTGGTCGTCCAGGGATTCTGGAACGGGGACGTGCGGCAACCGAGCGGCAGCCCCTGGCACTACGCCGCCACCCGGCAGCCGCCGGTCCTGCTGGCCTGCGGCGGGGATCGGCAGCCGGTCCTCATGCGTCAACTTCCGCCCGGATTGGATCTTCCCTGGCGGCGGTTCCCACCGACGGACGCACTGCCATTTTCCATCAAGGTGGGGACTCCGCCCTGGTTGTCCGCGCGTGCCGTCGCCGTGCAAAGTACCGCGGGCGGACAGGCACACGTGCTGGCACGTGGGCCCATTGGGCTGACGCTCAGCAGCTACAGCTCAGCCGACGAACTGCTCGGCTCGCGGTCGCTGGCCTGGTCGGAGATCTGGCCGGACGGCGACGGAACCTACGACTTTCCCACGCTGCATTCGGTACCTTTCCACGTGCGCGACGACGTCTGTCTGGGCCTGGAAGACCGGCTGATCCTCTGGCGGCCGCCCGCGCGCACCAAAGTGGTCGATGTCGGCGGCACGATCCGAGGCTTGCACCGTTCCGCACGACACAGCCGGTCGCGCGTGGCCGTGGCCTTGGAGCGCGGAGCGTTGCTGTACTGGGACGAGTCTCAAGAACATGTGGCGCCGTTTGCCGAAGATCTCGACGAACCTGTACTGCGGTTCGTCGGCGGCTGGGTGGTGGTCGCCGCGGTACACCAGTGTCGCGTCTACCGCACGGCGGAAAACCATCAGATCCACTTGGAAGCCAGCGTTGCCCACGAACAAGCCCGGCCGATCGCCGTACTGCCCACCGACCAGAACGACCGATTCGCCGTCGTTGCACAAGACGGGATCGTGGCGATCTACCAAGCCAACGAGCGGTGAGCGATGCCAACCGAGGGTTCAGGGGCAAGCAACGGGAAGTCCAGAACTGGGGCAAGCGAATCACGGGCAAGGGAATGAAACGCAAGAGGATGAAACGATGGACCATTCCTTTGCCCGAAATTCGCTTGCCTAGCAGAAAAGGCCTGCTTGATCGGCAGCGATGGGATCTTTCGCCAACCGAAAGAAATCCGTACTTTTTTTGGGACGGCGTGTCGGGTGATTCAACCGTTTTTCGAGTAGACGGGTAGCGGAAGCTTGGCGTCAGGGCCAGCGGGCTTTGCGAACATCGTCCATCTGTGCAGGGAGATCCCATCATGAGTCCATTGTCTGCCGTGTTGGAGCGTTCTGGTCGGCGAAGGGGGAATCGGGCGAAGCCGGGACATGGGGGCCGATCACGGCGTCGGTTGGAATGCGAGCGGCTCGAGCCGCGCATGTTGCTGGACGCAATGGGGGTGCTTCCCGAACTGCTGAGCGGAACGATCTCGGCCCATGACGACGTGCACGAGACGAGCGTCTTATTGACGGGCGGCCGGACTTTGGCCATCAATCCCCTCTCGGGAAGTGCTGCCGACCGCGAACAGGCGCCGGCGGTCGAACTGGTCAACGCTGCAGGCGAATTCCTGACGGGCAGCTACGATGGGCGGCGGTTCCAGGTGATGGTACCGGCCAGCGGCGAGTATCTGGTTCGCGTCAGCAGTGCCCACGAGCAGCGGGTATTCCTGGGCGATTACAACGTCTCGCTGAACGAATCGCCCTTTGTGGGCACGATGGAGGTGGAACCGAACGACGATTTCGCCAGCGGCTTGCTTCTGTCAACTCCGGCTCAGTTCGGCGGCAGTCTGAGCAGCTCTGCCGATGTTGACTATTTCCGATTCACGGCCAGTGCGGATCAGGTAGTAGCGGTCAAGCTGGCGAATCTGCCGGCGGGCAATCCGGCGGTGCGGTTGTACGATCCGGACGGACAATTGCTGGCATCCGGCTTGGACGGCAACGGCCTGGCCGCCCGGACGCCGGTGGCGGGAACCTACGGGGTGTCGATCGCGGCTGACAACGTTCTTGGGGCGGTTACCGGCGAGTACTACGGCAGCTTGGTGGTCGGCTCGCAGGGCGTCCTGGAAGACAGCTCGGGGGCTTGGCTCCCACGGGCAGTACCGATGGCGCCGATGACGAGTGCGGGATCCGTCCGGGCCGCGGGCACGTTGTCAACAATGGACGACGTGGACTTGTTCCGCGTCGAGTTGACCGCCGGCGAGATCTACCGATTCCGCTTGGACGGTTCGTCCGGCGGACTGGGGACGCAGGACCGCACGATCGGGCTTTACAACGAGTTCGGCCAGATGCTGGTCTACTCGAACACCGGTACGCTGCAGACTACGGTCGCTCAGATCGGATCGGGGCCTTACATCCTGATGGTCAGTGCCCGGACACCACTGGGGCTTGGCGGATACAGCGTGACCGCTTCGAGCATCGGCCGATTCCCTCAGCAGCGCGACGTGCCGCTGTACTATTTCGACTTCACAGGCACGGGCACTTTTTGGGAATACGACGCGGGAACCTACGACCGGCCCGACGTCATCCCGCAGATCATGGCGGGATTCCACAGCACTTACGGCGTTTTCGACATCGACATGACCCTGACGCCTCCTGCGGCGGGAACTGAATACGTGACCGTCGCCGTTGGTAGCTTTCCGGACATGGGCTGGGGCGGGTTGGGCGCAGGCATGCAAGGCAACCGGCGGGTGACGGGGACGGCGATCAACAATGTCGGGGACCGGGAGACCCAGGAAAACTGGAGCCGCTTGGTCGATGTCGATTGGGCGTTCAACGTCATCAAACACGAGGCCGGTCATGCGACGGGATACCTGCCTCATATTCGGCATGTCCGCGGCTCGATGGCCGGCGGTGGTCAGTTCTTTCCGGTCCGACAGGCGTTCGCCGAAGGCGGCAGCCACGGACTGCCCAGCCGATACGTCTATCGCGAGAGGGATTTTCTGGATTGGGTCACGCAGGCGGGCCGGATCGGCAACGAATCGGAGCCCAACGGCACGCTGGATACCGCACAGGATCTGACCGCTTGGCTGGCCGAGATGAGTGCCGACGGCGATCCCCGCAACGACCGGGTGGTGGTTCACGGGCGTATCGACGGTCCGGACGACGTGGACATCTACCGGTTGGAGGTCGCTGCGGGAGAGAAGTTTGCTTTGGACGTAGGTTCCGCCGAGTTCCAGTATCCGTTGGACGCCGTGCTGCGAGTCCTGGATGCCTCGGGGCAGGAACTGGCCCGATCGGACAGCGGCGTGGACGGCCAGACGGGGATCGCTTCGGTGGACCCGTACCTGATCCACCAGTTTCCGCAAGCCGGAACCTATTATCTGGAATTGAGCGCCACACGCGGCACGTTCGGGCCGTACCGCTTCAAGGTCACTCCCGAGCGCGCATGGAACCCCTCCGGGCCGCAGGTCTATGCTTCCTGGCCCGACGGAGGCGCCGAAATCGAATCGACCCGGCAACTGATCTTCTGGTTCGACAGCCAGATCGATCCGGCCACGCTCACCGCAGAGAATATCGAGATCCGCGGCGCCAGTTCGGGACTGCTTGCAGGCACCGCGTCCTTCGATCCGTTGTACAGTACGATGGTCTGGCAGGCCGATGCCCCGTTGCCGATCGACGATTACACCGTGACGTTCCGTAGCGGTCCTGACGGCATCCGGAACCTGCTCGGCACGCCGCTGGACGGCGAGACGCAGGGGATGCTGCTCTGGCCCGAGATCTCCGGCGACGGAATGCCGGGCGGCGACTTCGTGACCAGTTTCTCCGTCGTTGCCGGCACTCCACCACCGGCCGAGGTCACCTCGGCTCACTATCAAGAGAACTACGGCAACCGCGACCTGATCAGGCTGGAATTCAGCCAGACGATCGATGCCTTGAGCGACGCGACGGCCCAGTTGGTGCTGCGCGGCACGGGGCCTGACGGTCTGTTCGCTACGGCGGACGATACCTACCATTTGGTCGATGTGGCCTACGACAGTATCCCAAATACTGTCGCACCCCAGTTGCTTGTTCATACGCGCGGCCGGTTGGCGGTGGGTCAGTATCGTCTGGAGGGCTCGATCCAGGACGCGGTGGGCCGTCCGATAGCGGTCCAGGAGACGGTTGCTGTGGGGCTGACAAGGAGCATGAGTGTCGTGCCGGGCGAGTTCCTCTCGCAAACGCCGGACGGTCCCCCCGGCTTGATCGGAAGCTACTTCAACCGCAGCCTTCGTGACGAACCCGCGCCGGTCGATTGGCGGCAGACGCATCCGGTCGCCGGGACGCGAGTCGACCTGAAGCTGGATTTCGTCACCGCGACCTGGGGCAGTCGGGACGAGGTGGGGATCACCGGCGGTCCGTCCGATGCGAACTGGGATGAGTTTTCCGTCCAGTGGGACGGGTACATCACCATCCCCGTATCCGGGACGCGATTGGCCACGCGCAGCGACGACGGCAGCCGGATGTGGATCGATATCAACGGCGACGGGCAGTTCGATCCCTCGGAGTTGGTCGACAACAACTGGGGCCACGGTCAGTGGACCACCACCGGTCCTTGGTCGCCGCAGTTGCCCGCAGGAACCCATCGCGTGCGGATTCAGTACGAAGAAGGCGGCGGCGCGAACGACATGCACTTGCTCTGGCAGACCATTCAAGAGTCCGACCAATCCGGCGAAGTCTACCGGCCACCGAACGTGGTCGCGTTGAACGTGCAGCCGGGTGCTGCGCTCAGCACGATTGTCGATCGGCTGGACATCACCTTCAGTTCTCCGATCGACCCGGCATCGCTGCGGACCGACACCGTCCGATTGCGTTACTCCCCCGACCCCACCTTTTTCAACGAGACCGATGTACTCGTCCCGGACGCCGACGGCATCATCGCCTGGGATCCGGTGCATAACCGGGCCACCTTCCAGCCGCAGGATCCGTTGGCCCCCGGCTACTATCTGTTGGAACTGGACGGCGGCGCCGGCGGGATCGTCAGCCCCATGGGTCTGGCCCTGGACGGCGAATACCTGGATTCCCACGTCCAAGGCAACACGCTCGCTTCGCATTGGCAATTCAGCCCGTCCGGCGACGGGATTCCCGGCGGTGACTACCGGGCCTTCTTCCAAGTCTTGCCCGTACACCGTCCCTGGCACAACCTCGCGCTGCCGGGCGACGTTGACGGCGACGGCAACGTCACTCCGCTGGACGTGTTGATGATCATCAATCACATCAACCAGTTCGGCAGCATGGAAGTCCCCAGCGACGCCCACGCCGGCCCCCCGTACTACGACGTGATCGGAGACAATCAAGTCACCCCGCAAGACGTCTTGTGGGTGATCAACCACATCAACGCCCGCAACACGGGCACCGTCATCGCGGCCGAAAGCGAAGCTGCGTTCGCCGCAGGGTTAGGACATGACGTGTGGACCTCCGACACCCCGTGGCCGAGCGCGAATCCCATAACTCCCGCTACGGCCCCTGATCCTGCCGACATCGTCATACGCGACGCGGTCTTCGCCACCAGGTACCCCGCGCCCGCCCGAGATCCAAACACCACGCCTGCCGACCGCGTCCATCCCGAACCCGTGTCCCAGGCCACCGATCAACTGTTCACGGAGATCGGAGACGAAGCCCCCTTCACAAATCTATGGGACGATATCTGGCCGAATAGGCTGGAGGACATGCCCGCCTAGTGCCAATCCCGTCAGAGATGCTCACCAGCGTGAGGCAAGCGAATTGCGGGCAAGGGAATGAAGTGCGGGGGAATCAGGCGATTGCTGATTCCTTTGCCCCCAATTCGCTTGCCCAGAAAAACGGCGCCGGCTACAGCAGCGGATTCGCTCGCCATCCGAACGTGCCTCGACCGTTCTCCCAGCAAACCTTTCACAAACTCGGAAGGTCGTTGCAGACGGACCCGATTCCGCCCTCGGCTGGCGATGGTGGTGAGACAAGAGAATGCGTTGTCGCCGATCTACAGGAGCAGACGTCGAAGATGGTTATGTCGGGCTCGCCGCATGTTCTGCGAGTAACTTGATAAGAGGCCATGTCGTGAACGATCGGCACTCAGGGGTGAGGGGACTAGCGATGAGATATAATGACCGCAGAATCGCTGCCAACGTTGCCGGTGAACTTCGCGATGACTACCTGGAATGGTTGGAGGATCAGTACCGAGGTCCGGGCCATCTGGTGACCGCTGCGATCAGTTTGTTGATGTTGGCGGTGACGATGGGTGAATGGGTCTACCAGGGAAACCCGCCCCAGTACCAGTGGCTGCGAAATGTGCTGGAAGTCCACGCCCAGATCGACTCGAGCGATCTGGCAAGCCCGCTGAATCACCGGATGTTGCTGTACGCTTGCCGATGGTCGTCCGGCGAATGGCTGAATGCCATCCTGTTATTCACGGCGTTCATCTACTTGGCGGGCGCCGCCGAGGCGCGGATTGGCAGCGTCTGGATGCTGATCGTGATGCTGGGCGCGGTCTGGTGCGGGGCGATGGTGCAGATCACCATCGATCATCCGGATGCCGCCGCGATCATGCTGCAGCTTTTTCAAGGGATCGAACAATACGCGCCCATCCAGGTCGCCGGACCTGTTACGGACGGTCTAAAACTGTTGTTTCAGCAGGGTCATCCCGGCCTGGCGGCCACAGGACCCGGTGCGGCCCTTTTCGCAGCGGCGGTGATCGCCGTGCTGTTGCCACAGCGGCCAGTATCGTGGAAGGAACAAGCCTGGCTGCTGGTGCTGGCAGTCGTCATGTTGGGCGTCGACGTGTCGGGGATTCTCAGGTTCAACGCCAGCCCGGTCGCCTGGGGCCTGCGAATCGGAGGAATGCTGTTCGCCCTGGCCATGCTGCCCGTGATCCTGGGGTTGCGTTTGCTGATCGCGAAACTGCAAGCCCTAATCACGAACGAGGCGACCCCGGATCTGTCGTCCCCAACCAAACCGCACTTCGCAGGCCACAGTTCGGCCACCATCCGTTGAGTGAATGACGTGGAGGGATCGCTGGTATCCGGATCGTTGACGAACCGGTCCATAAGTGGGGGAAAGTTTTTTCCGGTGGATGGTGTCGGGCTCGTTGAATGCTTTACGAGTAGATGCTTAGAGGCGGTAACGAAACTGGCCTGGGAGACCTGCGGTCGACGGTTTCGGCGGGGTCTGAGACCCGCGCCGAACGGGGGCCGAGACCCGCGCCGAACCGTGGCATGTGTCGGGCCTGATAGCGAAAACGAAAGGAACGAAACCATGACCGCTCGAAATGAATTCTTCTACTTGCACGCGGGCGAAACGTATGGACCGTTTTCCGCTGTCGAGCTGCAACAGGCCGCGGCGGACGGCCGTTTGGATGCCGAGGATCTCGTTTGGCGGGCCGGCTGCGAAGATCGTGTTCGAGCCGGTCGTGTCAAGGGATTGTTCGCACCGCCACCGGGCCGGTGCGATGACCGGTCCCGCAAAGTCCCGGATCCACCGGTTGCCTCGCTAGACGCCGTTGCGTGCCCGTCCGCGTCGAGCGTTGCGGGGCTGCCGGTGGACGGATTCGCGCCGTCGCCGGTACCCGAACCGGCCCAGAGCGGCCCGTCCGATGTTCCGTTGTCCGTTGTCCGGGATACGGATCAGATTACGGACTGGGGCTTTCGGATCGCTCAGGCGATCAGCAACCAAGCGGCTCGATTTGCCGAGGTTCTTGCTGCGGCTTGGCAGCAGCGGTCGCCACGGGTTCTTTGGGATGACCGGCAAGCGCGCTTTGTAATGATCGGCGGGGGTTCGGCGGGGCTGCTGGCCGCGCTGTTGATGCTGGTGCTGGTGGTTGGATCGCTCGCTGCCCGCCGCACTCGCGACGTCTACGGGTTCGGTGATCCCCGTTCGTTCGCTCAGTTGATGCAACAGAGCCAGGATTACGAAGAACGCTTCCGGGCCGAACAACAGCAACAGCGGGATCGCCTACAGCAACAGCGGGTACGTGAAGAACAGGATCGCTTGCAGCAGCAGGAGGCTCAGCGTCAGCGGATCATGACACTGGTCCGGCAAGGTGACGAACTGCGAGCCAAGGGTCGGCTGCAGGAATCGCTGCACCGGTATCAGCAGGCGTTCGAGATCGACCGTGACAGCGCGCTGGCTTACCGGGGGCGCGGGATGATGTCGATGGTGTTGGGCCAGTGGCAGGATGCGATCAAGTCGTTCGATGAAGCATTCCGCAAAGAACGGCAGAACGCGGATATCTTGGCGCACCGAGCCCGCTGCCATGTCATGCTGGGCGATTATCGGCGAGCGATCACCGACTTGGACCAAGCCATTCGGCTCGATCCTTCGGTGCCGGATTACTACAGCCTGCGGGGCATGGCCTATTGGGCGCAGAAAGCTCCCGAGACAGCGTTGCAAAACGCGACCAGCGCCATCCTGTTGAACGAGCGATTGGCCGAACCTTTACTGGTCCGGGGATTGGTGAAGGCCGCGCAGAAGGATCTCGTGGGCGCCCTGGCGGATCTCACCCGGGCCGTGTCGCTGGATCCCCGCCTTGCCCAAGCCTATTATCATCGCGGCATGCTGCACGCACAGAGCGAGGAGCAGCAGGCGGCTATTTCCGACTACAACCGGGCGCTGTCGCTGGACCCCAGCCTGACCGACGGCTACTATCACCGCGCGCTGTTGTTGGCCGCCGCAGGGGACGATCAGGGCGCCGTGCGCGATTTGAGCGTATTCCTCGGGCGTCAAGGCGACCATCTCCGGGCACATTTCCTGCGCGGCGAATCGTACGTCGCCCTGAAACAGCATCGTTTGGCAATGGACGATTTCAGTCGAGTCATCCAGTTGGACGGGAACAACGCCGAGGCCTACGAACAACGAGCCGCCATCAAACGGCATCTGGGCGACTCGTCAGCCGCCAACGATCTGGCTCAAGCCCAGCAACTGCGCGAGCGGCCAAACCGCCGACGTACTTGGGCCGCGATCCCGGCCGCAGCACCCGTTCCGCGCCCCGACTATTCGAACCTGGCGCGATACCACCAGCGCCGGGCCGAACATACCCGTCAGCGGGCGCAAATCGAGGCGTTAGAAGCAGCCCAGCGCAGTGTCAACCGGCACATGCAGCAGACGGCGGGGCAGTTGGGCGCGATGGGGGTCCGTTTCGGATGGTAGTGGGCTTGGAATTCGAACGAAGTCGTGCGATTTCGCAAGTAGGATGGGCTTTCCAGCCCGTCGGAAACGTGACGGACAGGAGTGTCCATACTGCTGACGGACAGGAATGTCCATCCTACGATCGGGCTCTTGGCCCAACCCGCATTCCAATTTGAAACGCCATGCATCACAATGGTTTCCGCCACAGGAAAACGAGCAGACAGATGACTTCCCCGGCTGACACCCCGTACCTGCACCGTCTGGACGTCAACAACGACGGCGTATGGAGCGCTCTGGACGCGCTGCTGGTGATCAACTATCTAAACCAGCGAGGCGGCGACCAAACGCCGCCGGGTGCCATGGCTGAAGGCGAGCCGATGGAGTGGAAATCTCCCGAACTCGCGATGTGCGTTGGACCGATGACCCTGGATGCGGTTCCTGCGGTTGTTGCTGGATAAAAGATGGATGCGCAGCGGCCGGCTGATGCGTCTTGCGGACGTGGATGCGCACTATGCCACTTGGGCTTGAAACGAAGGATAAAGGCAGTTCGTGAACGATGACGATGCGTACAGCACCTGGTGGAAGTCGCGTATTGCCCGAGGACAGCGTTTAGGATTCACCGGCATTGGAATCGGCCGCATCCGTTTCGGCAGCCTGTTCATGCTCTTTCTGTCTGTTCCAGATCTCACGGATCAAGTTAAGACGTTTTTCGATCGTTCTGGTCGAACATTCAAAGCGTTTCGCGATTTCCGCAACGGTATAGCTTTCGAAACGGAGTTGTGCAATTTCTTGCAGGCGGATCCGGCTCTTCGGGCTTTTGCGGTCAACAGCATCCAGCAGGTCCATCCACTGTTGGAATTCTTCTTCTATCAGGGTTATCATCCATGGCGGCAGTTCGGGGCGCGGGACGGGTCTTCCCTCGGGATGTCCATCCAGACCCCCGATCTCCGAACTGGAACCGGCCGGCGAATCAAACACCGATTCCCCCCGAACTTTATCTTCTTCTCTTATTTGAGCTGTTTCTCTCCGCCGTTGATCGATGGCTCTTCTCTTGGCCAACATTGTCAGCACCTGCCAAAGATCCTGCCGGTTATCAAGCTCTCGGAATCGCCCCTTGGGCGCACCTTGCAGGAGAGCGATCATCGCCTCCTGGGCGAGATCCTCCTCGTCGACTACCCGGCCGATGGCCATCTGCAGGCGGAACTTGATGTGGTCCTGCAGCGGTTCGCTGTACCGCTGATAGATTTCGGCCGCTGCCTGCTCCAACCTGGAATCCGTCGCTTCCGGGTTCGTCAACACGTTCAGATGTTCGCTCACCGAATGACTGTCGCTCATCGATGGTCTCCCGATTTGACAAGGTTTTTACAAGTCGAACGCCATAAACCTACCTTGATGGACGGCAAACGACAACCCGTCTGACTGAAGAACCTACTGGAGAGAATCCCATGAATGAACTCAACTTCTGCATCGATTCGGAACTGGCTCGCGACCTGAAAATCGAGGAGATTTGCGAGCGGTACGAGGAGGCTTGGCGCGCGGGGCAGTTCCCTGAGATCACGGACTGTTTAGGCGAAATCGACCCAGCGGGTGTCGACACTTTGAAAAGCGAATTGGAAACTCGGGAACGCGAGTGGCGGAAGCGCTTGGGACAGATTCCGCCTTCGGATTCGGACGTGGATCACAAATCACCCCCACGCTGTTCCAATGACGACAGCACGGAGGATTACGACGGGGATCTGCGAGCGCCCGTTCCATCGAAAGGTACCCGACGGCTCTCGATCCGTTGCCGCCAGTGTCATGGTCCGATCGAACTCCCCGAACAAACGCCCGTCTGGACGGTCCACTGCCAAGCCTGCGGCAGCACCCTGGGCCGGCAGAACCAAGACTCGACAGTCAAAGGGCGTCCGTCGGATGAAGAGCCGTTGCCGCCTCGGGAAATCGGTCATTTCCAACTGATCGTGCCCCTGGGCCAGGGTGGCTTCGGCAGCGTCTGGCTGGCGCGTGACCACCATCTGGACAAGCTTGTGGCGATAAAGATCCCACGTCCGGGACGGTTGTCCGTTGACGAACTGGAGCGGTTCCGCGGAGACGCTCGGGCGGCAGCTCAAGTCCGCCATCCGCACGTAGTGGCGGTACACGAGGTGGGCCAGTGCCGCGGACTGCCCTACATTGTCAGCGACTATATCGAAGGACCGGCGCTTTCGGCCTGGCTGAAACAACACAGACCGCTTTCGCTACGAAAAGCGGCTGAACTGTGCAAACTAATCGCGATTGCCTTGCACCACGTGCATCAAGTCGGCGTGATCCATCGCGACTTGAAACCGGCCAACATTTTGATGGACGCAAAGGACGAGCCGCATCTGGTCGATTTCGGCTTGGCCAAACGCGAGGTGGAGGATGTCGCCTTGACGGTCGAAGGCTACTTGATGGGTACCGTGGCTTACATGTCGCCCGAACAAGCGGCTCTCAAGCCGCACACCGCCGGTCCGGCCTCCGATGTCTACTCGCTGGGTACGGTGCTGTTCGAAATGCTCACCGGGTCCGTTCCGTTTCATGGAGATAAGGAAGCTGTACTGGAGCAGATCAAGAAGCACGATCCGCCGCGTCCACGGCGGTTGAACCATGCGATCCCGATCGATCTGGAGACGATCTGCCTGAAGTGTCTCGAAAAGGAACCGCACCGGCGTTTCACGAGCGCCGAGGAATTGGCCGAAGAATTGGACCGCTACCTGACCGGGCGACCGATTCTCTCGCGGCCCATCAGCCCGGCGGGTCGAGCCTGGCGCTGGTGCGGGCGCAACCGTGCGGTGGCCGCTCTGCTGGCGACCGTCGCCGCCGTGCTGGTTGCCGGCACGATCGTCTCGACTTACTTCGCCATCCACGAAGCCTGGGCGCGGGGGGAAGCCGAGGTAGCACGATTGGAGGCCGAGGCGAATTTTCGCGATGCGCGCGGCGCGGTCCAGGATCTGTTGACTACGGTCAGCAATAGCACGTTGCTGAACCAGCCCGGCTCGCAGCCCGTCCGCCGCCAACTGTTGGAACAAGCCCGCGATTACTATCAGCGGTTCCGAGAACGGACATTCGCGAGCGAAGAGGTCAGCTTCGAAGATGCGGAGATCGCTTTTCGTTTGGCTGGCATCAACCGGGATCTCGGCGATGCCGATCTGGCGCATCAACTGTACGCGGAAGCCTGCGCGGCACTGGCGGAAATCCATTCCCGGAATCCGGAAAATCTGGAGGTTTTGGACGTGTACGCTTCCGCCCTGAACGGCCTGGGAATGTCTTTTCACCAGGGGCAACAATGGGACGAAGCCGACGCGATGTTCGCCAAGGCCGCCAAATTGCGGAAACAGTTGAAAGAAATGCTGGACACCGAAGCTGGCCAGTCCTGGCTGATGGACCAAATGCCCACGATCCGCGAGCGTTTGCAGCACGTGGATCGGTTGATCGCCAACGCCATCAAGAACCGGGGAGATGTCCAGCTCGACCGATGGGCTGAGAAGCTTGAACATGCCACGAAGGAGGCCACCGGGGATCAGTGGAAACAGGCTCGAACTTTGATGGAAGAAGCGCGGACGATGTTCCTCGAATTGGGCGGTCCAATTTCCGAAATCCCGGACATACGACAGGATCTGGCGAAAACGGAATACTCGATAGCACGATGCTACTGGGAGCTGGGCAAGTTGAGGCCTGGGATTGACGAATCGTTTGTTCGACCGCGTGAGGATGTCTTGCTACTCGCGGAAAGGCATTGCGAGCTTGCTGTTTTGCACTTCGACACCTTGTTGACGCTTCGGCAGACTCAGCCACAAACGTCGGCCTACTTCAACTATCTGGACGCTGATTTTACCTACGCCATCGCGTTAAGGCTCTGGGCGGATGTTGCAGCTCAGCGCGGCCAACTCGAACAAGGCATTGAAAGGTACCGCCGCGCTAAGATTGCGATCGAACAATTGGTGCGGGAAAACCCTGATGTATCCGATTACGAGTTGGAAACTGCCAGAACCAAGTTCAATCTGGCGGTTACACTATTCGAGTCCAAGCTACCGGATGCGATCGCAGAATCGCAGCGCTTGGCGGACGCCGTGCAAACCATCTTGGATAAGCTCGACGAACGGTATTCGGAAGACCCGGGGCTGAAAAAAGACTCTGATAGGCTGCGGTTGAGGCTGCACTTGCTCCAACAGAAACTCGCCCCGCCCGTGACGAACCGACGAACCGAAGACTGGATGCACAACCTGTCTGCCAGCAGTGCAAGCATAGAAGATGGCCAATTGGGCTTGATCCTCCCAAAGGGTCTTCCGCACGTTCAAATCCCGTTTTGTCCGAAAAACCGGCTCTTTTGATTCAACCCCTCCAGTCGGCATAACCGATTCTCTCGTTAGACCCACGGCCGCGTGAGAACGTTGTCGCCGAGACCCCGCTGCACCAACGCGTGACTGCAAAAGCGCCTTCCTGCGCATTGCCGTCCGGCGCAACGGTCTCGACATGCCAAATCAGTGGCCCAGATCGGGCAGACTTTAGGGGGGAAGTGAATCATGCGCGAATATTGGGGAATGTCCCTGCGTTTCATGCTGGTTGTTGGGCTGGTTTGCGCATCGTCGGTCGCACACGCGGATTTCGTTCGCATGCAAATGGACGATGAATACCAGGGCGTCACAGTGCGGTTGACCGATTTCGCCGAATTGCAACCCTACCTGGCCGATCCCGGCTTGCCGCCCAGACCGCAAGCAGATCCGTTCTACGACCCTCGATCACCGGGCTCGTGGCTCGATTCGTGGCTCATGCCAACCTGGGACACATACGCCGCCTCATACTCGGGGAGCGACATTTCGGACATCCCTGTCATGTCGTTGCTGGCAGACGCCCCCGCAATGTTCGGTCACTTTTACGGAGGCGGAATGACGCTCACTTCTCGATTCATCGACTGCATGGGGTCTGAAGCTACCGCAGTGACCGATGTTCCTCTGGCTGGGCGATCTAGGCGGACTCATGTGGGCGAAAACAACAAGGCATTGACCCATGATCGTGTGTACTTGCGGTACAACCACTACCACCGTGCGTCTACAGCATCCGTGGACTGCCCGTTCTATGGGAGCACGCGCAGGGACTTCCATTTGGATAGTTATACACTTGCCGCTGAAAAGACGTTTGGCGACGGGATCTGGTCTTTGGAAGCTCGTATGCCGTTTGCCGGGCAGATGGATTTCTCCGATTCCCTCCTTTCGGTTCACGGCGAGAGGGTGGGCAACTTGGCTCTGATCCTGAAACGAATGCTTCATTTGTCAGAACATACCAGCGTCGTCGGAGGATTGGGCATTGATGTGCCAACCGGCAGTTCCGTGAAAGGTGAAGCTTTCTGGATTGACTACAAGGTTAAGAACGACGCGATACATTTGCTACCCTATATGGGCTTTCTGGGAGCATGGGATAACCGCTATTTCGCAAACGGGTTTGTGCAATTCGACGTGCCCGTCAACGGACAGCGTGTCTCAATCGACGACTACTTCATCGGAGAAGTCGAACTGGGAAAGTTCCATGAACAAACGCTGCTCCACCTAGATGTGTCGGTCGGCCGCTGGTTACAGCGCAACCCCGATGCACCGCTGCTGACCGGGTTGGCGTTTCTCACTGAGCTACACTACACAACTGCGCTGAACAATGCGGATCACCTCTTTTGGTATGGGTTCTTCATGGATCCCGACTTGCATTTCCATAACCCTGGAAATCAAGTGAGCCTCCTGAACCTAACCATCGGTCTGCACAGCGAGTGGCGAAACAACACTTCGTTGCGCATAGGCAGCGTTTTCCCGTTGCGGACTGGGACAGATCGGACGTTCGATGCCGAACTGCAAGTGCAACTCGAACGCCGATTCTAAGACTCCGCAAGCAAACCCGTCGATCGTGACGAGACCACACAAGACAATTGGTTCCATCGAAGCTTCTGGGCCAGCGACTCGATAACAGAAACCGTTGCCGAGGCCATCATATTTCGGCCCCGGCTGGCCTCGATCAGTCGTTTCTCTTGGTAACCCGAAGCGTCGGCGACAAACGCACCCAGTCTGCTCTCTAACGCTTCGGGTTGCAGGCGAGTTTGCCGATCGCCTTTTGCAAGATGACGATCCGGATCGCCCTCACTCACGGGCCAGTTTAAGCACCCGGCCAGATCTTTCTTGGTGGAATCGGGCGAAAGGGGTCGGGAGTCGTTTTCGGAGAACCCGCTTTCCATGAGGTGAATCGTTGCCCGAAAACGACTCCCGACCCCGTTGCGGCCC
>SKKK01000382.1 GCA_007121535.1 Planctomycetaceae bacterium
CCGCTCACTCATCGCGACCCCTAAATTTAGTCTGGACAACGCACTAGCGCGTCTCGGCTGATCTGCTCGGCGCTTTGGGCAAGATGGCCGTAACACGTTGGCATTAAAATACTTAGGGAGACGCACGCCAACTTGATGAATAATCCGGCTTAGAGGCCGAGCACGTCGCTCATGGAGTACAGGCCGGAGGGTTTGTCGGCGACGAATTTGGCTGCGGCCAAGGCGCCCAGGGCGTAGCAGTCACGGTTGGTGGCGCGGACGGTGAATTCGATTGACTCGCCCAACATGCCGAACACGATCGTGTGTTCGCCGGGGTTGTCTCCCACGCGGATCGCGTGGTAAGCGATCTCGTCCCGCGGTCGCTGGCCGATTTGGCCCTCGCGGCCATGGATATGGTGGGATTGGCCCATGACGTCGGCGATGATCTGACCGAACTTCAGGGCGGTTCCGCTGGGCGCGTCCACTTTGAAGCGATGATGCCGCTCGACGATCTCGACGTCCACGCCTTGCGACTGGTCTTTCAGCACCTGAGCTGCCATCTGGACCAAACGCATCGTCAAGTTCACCGCCAGACTCATGCTGGGCGCCCAAACCACGGCGGTCGTCTCGGCGGTAGAACGGACCAAGTCTTGTTGCGACTGGCTTAATCCCGTAGTGGCCATGACCAGCGGGATACGCCGCTCGCGACACACCCGAGTGATCGATTCGGCGGCTGCGGGGACGGAAAAATCGACCACCACCTGGATCTGTTCGGGCAGATCCGATCGGAGAGGCACGTCGATGGGGCCGAGCCCCGCCAGGATCCCTGCGTCCTGGCCTTGCGACGGGTTCTGGGGCGAGTCGATCGCGGCGGCGATTGACAGTTCGGGGTCTTGGCGGCCGAGCGCGATCAGCCGCAGGCCCATGCGTCCGGCGGCTCCATGGATAGCGATGCGTGTTGCGTTCATTTCTTAACTGTGCGATTCAATGGCTTGGATAATCGGGTCCAGGTCGTTGGGTACGGCGATCGCCCGGTTGGCGAACGACGCTTGACGGACGCCGCGGCTGCCGAGCACTTCGTTGAATTTCTGCGGGTCATCCGCATGGTAGGCCACGGTTGCCGTGGGGTCCTTCAACTGGTGGCCGGTCAGCACGCAGACCACTTGCTGATCGGGACCGATCACACCTTCGTGCACCAGCAAGCGGGCGCCTGCCACGCTGGCCGCGCTGGCCGGTTCGCATCCGAACCCGCCCGCTCCCACTTGGGCTTTGGCGTCCAGGATGTCCTGGTCGCTGACCTGACGTACGACCCCATCGCAGGTGTCCAGCGCCCGCAAGCACTTTCTCAGATTGACGGGCCGGTTGATCTCGATGGCGCTGGCGATGGTCGAGGCCTTCTTATTCTCGCGATTCAAATGCTCGTAGTGTTCGTCCACGCCGCTCATGTCGCCACGCCCCTCTTGCCATCGGAGGCCGCGCACCTGGTGCAATTGGTAAAGCGTATCTGCACCACTGGCGTTGATCACTGCCAACCGAGGCAACCGGTCGATCAGTCCCAGGCAGTGGAGTTCCGAAAAAGCTTTTCCAAACGCGCTGGAATTGCCCAAGTTCCCGCCAGGCACGACGATCCAATCGGGCACCTGCCAGCGCAGCGATTCCAGCACCCGGTACATGATCGTCTTCTGACCTTCCAAGCGGAAGGGATTCACGCTGTTGACCAGATAGATCCCCAGGTCGCGAGCCACCTGTTGGACACGGACCATCGCATCGTCGAAATCCCCGGCGATCTGGACCGTCAGCGCACCGTACTCCAACGCCTGCGAAAGCTTGCCGTAGGCGATCTTGCCCGAGCCGATGAAGATCACCGCTTTCATCAACCGCGTCACGGCGCAGTACATGGCCAGCGAAGCGCTGGTATTGCCGGTCGAGGCACACGCGGCTCGTTGGGCTCCGATCGACCTCGCGTGGGTGAAAGCCGCCGACATGCCGTTGTCTTTGAAGCTGCCCGAAGGATTCAACCCTTCGTATTCCAAGTGCAGCCGACCGGGTTGGACGCCCACATACGTGGCGACGCCGTCGGCCTGTTGCAATAACGTCTGCCCCTCTCCGACCGTGACGATCCGTTCCGCCGGGGCAAAGGGCAACAGTTCGTGGAAGCGCCACACGCCGCTGGCACACAACGGATCGTCGCGTCGGCTCCATTTCTGCTCGAAGTACTGCAATCGATCGGGGACCGGCAATCGGTTCCAATCGTATTGCACGTCCAGCAGATCACCGCATCGGGGGCAGGCGACGTGCACTTCCTGTACACCGAACGTGGCGCCGCAATCGGGCGAGATGCATTTCTGAAAGGCCAATTCGCTTTGAATCACGCGTGCAAGCCTGATAGGGGTCAGAGGAAACAGTCGGAAAGCCAACGTAGTCCTGGAGTTTGTCCTGCTTGACAGGTTACGCACTTGCCGCCCCACCGGTCCTGCACCGGTGGAGGGAGGTTTGGAAACCAAGCGGCCCACCCTGAATTCCCCTTTCCCCGGCGTGGGGGACCATTGTCCCTTTTTTTTCCAGACCGGTTCCCACCGGCGCGGGGCCGGTGGGGATGAAAACCGTTCGATTCCAAAGTGAACGCCCTACGGTCGCGTTTCCATTTGGTGCTAGTGTACGTCACAAAGCGCCACGCATCAAGCCGAAGCAGGTACCTGTTTCGCTTTGGGGCCGTGCTGCCGTTCACGTTTCACGTTCGTCCGTCAGACGCCGAATCCGCTGCAGGAACAGCTCCATCGTCGCGGGGCGGTGGTCCCGGTTGGGCGCCATGCAATCGGTGATCGCGGCGGCCAAGTTTTGCTGGACCCAAGGCGCAACCTCCAGCAGCGGCACAGGCGGAGCCGTATCGTGCGACAGCGCGCCCTTACCGGTGGCTTCGGCCATCGGCCAAGGCAATTGGAACGCCAGCAATTCGTAAGCCGTCACGCCGAACGCAAAAATATCCACGCGGCGGTCCGTCGGTCGGCGGCGCACAACCTCGGGAGCCATGTACATGGGCGTGCCCGTCCGGTTCCCAGGTTGCCGGAACGCGGGCTCGTCGGGCAACGTCAACCCGAAATCGATCAACTTCAGGGAATCGAGTTCCGGATCGCAAATGAAATTCCGAGGGCAGATATCCCGATGAATGTATCCGGCCTGATGCACCGCCCGGACCGCCTCGGCCATCTGCCGGATCAGATTCAAGCGTTTTCCTACCAGCCGCTGGTCCTTTTGACGGATCAATTGCTGCAGTCCCGGGCCGGGCAGGAACTCCATGACGGTAAACGCCTGGCCTTTGGCGGTGACGCCGTGTTCATACGTCTCGACAATCCGGGGGTGCTTCAATTTGAGGGCGATGGCTCCTTCGGGCGGCTTTTTCAAGCCAGCGAAGCGAGACTCGAACAAAGCGGTCTTCTCGGGATCGCACAGTTTCAGGCCGACGATGCGATCGTGGTCTCGATCGCGCGCCTTGTAGAAGCGGGACATTGTGCCGACGAATCCCTCGCTCAACAATTCGAACCGGACAGCGATGTCGGTCTTCTCGCCACCGCTGAACAAGGCTCCGATTTTGTCGAACCAGCCCATGGCTATTTTCCACAATAGTCGATGGCGCGGGCGATTTCGCTCTTGAGCTTGTCGCGCGGAACGATCCGGTCCACGTAGCCATGTTCCAACAGGAATTCACTGGTCTGGAACCCTTCGGGCAATTCGATGCGGATCGTCGCTTTGATCGTACGAGGACCAGCGAAGCCGATCAGGGCTCGAGGTTCGGCGAAAACCAGATCGCCCAGCGCGGCGAAACTGGCGGCCACGCCTCCCATCGTCGGATTGGTCAGCACCGAAATGAACAGACCACCGGCTCGATCGTACCGGGCCAGTGCGGCGGAAACCTTAGCCATTTGCATCAGCGACAGGATGCCTTCGTGCATCCGAGCACCGCCCCCCGAGCCACTGACGATAATCAACGGCAATTGCTGCTGCGTCGCTCGTTCCACCAGCCGAGTCAGCCGCTCGCCCACCACCGAGCCCATGCTGCCCATGATGAAGGCCGAATCGGTAACCCCGAACGCAACGCGTCGCGCCCGAATCATCCCGCAGCCTGTGATCGCCGCATCGCTCAACCCCGTCCGTTGCTGCTCGGCAACCAATCGCTCGGCATACGACTTTTTGTCGGCAAAGCCCAGCGGGTCGGTGGGCATGACGTTCGCATCCCATTCCTCGAAAGTGCCTTCATCCAAGACTTGCCGGATGCGTTCCTTGGCCGAGACATTGAAATGGTGCGAGCACTCGGGGCAAACCCCCATCAGCCGATCGACGGCTTTGCGGAACAAAGTCGATTGGCAACTCGGGCACCGCAGCCAAAGCCCCTCGGGAACCCCGCGTTTCTTCTTGGTCTCCATCATTTCCAGTCCATCCTGAAACTCGCTAAATGATCGGGCGGTGATCGTCGGATGCCTTCGGTGCCGAAAACGGAACCGGCGACGAAACCTCCAACGATTCCCAACGGCCGAAGTCGCATTCGGCTTTCCACAGATTCCCCAGTTCGCTGTGCTGGACGCAGCAACGCAGGATGCTGGCCAGCGGATCGGGCACCACCAAAGCGATGACCCCATTCTTGTGCTTTTTCAGCAGCCGCTTCATGGTCTCCCGGATACGCTGCTGGGCGGCCATCACCGTTTCGCCCTCCGGCGGACATACCAGCTCGGGCTGATCCTGCCACAGACGGTACACTTTGGGCTGCCGCTGCTTGACCTCCTCGATCAACTTGCCGTGCCAAAGACCGTGATCCAGATTCTGCAGCTTGTCCAGCACCTTGCACTTGACCCTCAGTCGCGTCGCCAACGTCTCGGCCGTCTGGGTGGCCGATTGCGTTGGCGACGTGTAAATCACTTCGATGGCTTCGCCTTCCAGTTCCGCGGCGATCCGGCACACCTGGTTGCTGCCGTTGGCATTCATCGGAATGTCCAGCGAGCCTTTGATCCTGCCCTGGTCGTCAAAGTCCGTCGAGCCTGGTCGTATCAAATAGATGCGTAACATACCGGGCAGATCACCTCAGCAAGATTGGGCCAGCTCGGTCAGACGCCGGATCACTGCCGGATAGTCGTCGTGCCGAAAAATGGCCGAACCCACTACGAAATAAGCAGCCCCCACACGAGCACACGTTGCGATCGTCTGGTCATTGATCCCTCCGTCCACCTCCAACATCACCTCCGGCGGCACTGTCCTGCGGAGTTGATCGAGCTTTTCCAGCGCCACTTCGTCGAAACTCTGCCCACCGAAACCGGCCGGGACACTCATCACCAGCACCAAGTCGCACAGATCCAGACAGCCCTCGATATGGGCCAGCGGCGTCTCCGGGTTCAAGGCGATCCCTGCGCCCGCACCGCGCTGGCGAATCCGAGCCAACAACGGACGCGGATTCTCGACCGCTTCGACGTGGAATGTGATCACATCGGCCCCGGCCTCGATGAATTGATCCACGTAACGTTCCGGATGGACCATCATCAGGTGCGTGTCCAACGGTAGATCGGTCAACCGCCGCAGAGCCCGAACGATCGGTAGCCCATAGGTCAAATTAGGTACGAAGCTACCATCCATAATATCCAGATGCAGCCCTTGCACATCCGCACGCTCCAAGTGTCGCACCTCGCGCTCCAAATTACCAAAATCGCACAGCAGTAGCGATGGCAGGATCACGGGGCGGGTCCCGCGCAGTCGGTCCACAGCAGCTCGAACGGTCATGTCATCCAATCTTCCAAGTTCAAATCCAGTATCTTTTCGCCGAAGAATTCTAGCATCCCGCGCACGCAACGTCTGCGCGGCCTTTCACGCATCGCCAAGATGTGCATAAGTCTTTTTCTCTAGTGCATTTACAACGAAATCCTTACTCGGCGTCGATACGGATCAGGTCGTCGGTATCGCCGTCCAAATCGAATCGGGCGGCCAGAAACTCGTTCGATAGGTTTTCTCCCAAAAACGTCCGATTTGCCGTCGGACCCAACGAACGATAGAACAACCACTGCTCGTCTGCCACTTGGACGCGAAAAGCAACCGCCTGACTGGGTGGTTGAACCTGGAGTCGTTCGGCGACGGTCAAATGCCGCCATGTCAACGGGCGACCAAAACGAGAAGTCTTCAAATCGATGAACATCGGCACATACACTCGTTGGGCTCGAACCGCATGCCGGAGGCGAAGTCTGCCATCGATCCACTCCAAACTCCCACTCGATGGGGATGCACGCCACTCAGGCAGCGCCAACGGCAGCACGTTACCCCGCCAACGATCACCGATCAGATGGCCCTCATGTGTCTCGGCCGCTGCCTCGAACCGAATGTCCTCAGTCAGAGGCAATTGCGTGTGATACTCGATCTGTTCTTCGCCCGGTCCCAGAATCGCGTCGGCCAAGTACAGGAATTGGTCATCCCGGGCAAGCAGGATCTGCCGCTGCAGGACCCAACCGCCACCCAACGTTGCCTGGAGTTCCTGAAAGTCAACGTCGTCGTCCGTATGCCAACAGACCTCGTCCCATTGCTCAGGGGGATCGAGCCTACGTCCATTGATTTGGATCTCTTGCTGCCAGGTACCACTCCAGATGGTGTGGGCGCCAGCGGCCATTTCGGTTTGCATGCTAGCACCCGATCGGGCGACAACCAACTGAATGCCATCGCGCGACCAATCCGATCGAAACAGGGCCAATCGCCCCCATTCGGAATTGGCACTCGGTTCCGCCAGAATTGTCCGACCACGCTTCTTCGCACGTTTCCGACGATGGGGAAGAATTTGATCGGCGATCATCGCATCTTCGTCGTCACCCACCAAAGTCAACGCGACGCGGAAGAGCCCCCGATCCGCCGAACCCGAGGCTGGAGCCGAAAAGAAGGGGCTTCCATCCTTTCGCGTCAGTTGCAGGGCTCGCCGCAAAAACCACTCGAAACAAACCGCCGCTGACGGGGGCAGCATCGGGGGAGTCCCATCGCCATGCAACGCCCGGCATCGAGTCCAACAGGCTAACAGCGGTCGGACAATGCCCAAGTGCTCGGCTGCCGGCAGACCGTTGCTATCCAACAACTCGGTCACGCCCTGGCAAAGAGCCTTCCGAGCCGGACGCCGCAGCTCCCTGCAACGAGGGAGCTCGGGAAACTGGTAGGCCAACGTCAAAGGTAACTCGCCCGCCAGCCACTGGTGCGGTAGCGGGTGATCCCGCAGATCCAGTTGCGGCCCGGTGCTAGCCAGGTCCAGCAGTAATTCCAATGCCTGCCGCCAACGCACGGCCGATAAGGAACCTGCCAAACCGGGCAGTACATAGGTCCACGACAGGGCTTCCAGGCCCAATGACAACGGGTCCGTACGTGACGGCAATTCGTCCAGCCAAGCTTCGAGTCGCTGAGTCAAACACGCCGTACGCGATTTGCCCGGTTGGGTGCACCACCGGCCGGCTTTTTCGAGCAGGTCCTTCACATCGCCGTCGACGGGGGTGCATTCGATACCCCATTGAAGCGGCCAGCTTCGCTTTGCACCGATGATGCGCCATGGATCGCGAGGTGTTTTGCGGTTGCGCAGGTGGACCACCCATTGATCCCAGTCCTCAAGGGACGGCAGATTTGAGCGTTTTCGGCCCTTACCCATCCTGATCAACCTTCGTCTTCTGGTGCGACCGCGAGTGCTCTTGAACGGAGCGAGATATCCAGTACCGCTTCACCCACCGCGCAGACCGTATAATAATGAAAGAACGATCTCAAATATTTGGCAAGAGAAGCGTAATAGATTTTGCGCAGCTTACCAGGGGGCAGCCATTTTCGCTCGCAGAACAAGGAGTTAACCGATGTTGTTAAAGCTGGTCGCGTGGTGGATCGTCACACTTTTGATTGCGACGGGGGTCGGTTCAATGGGACAGCCATACGCTCAGGGAGATGATGACGGCCAAGAGAGTGCTAATGGTGTGAGCACCGACGAAACCATCCAGCAGCCAGGTCCTAATCTCGTGCGACTGACGAAGGACTACCCCCTTTGGATAGATACTCAACGCAACCTCGTGCTGGTCGATGGCGAAATTTGTCTGCGGGAGGGAATGCTGGAGATGTTCGCCTGTCCTCGTGGGACCAAGGAGCACGAGTCGATTGTGGCAACTGACTCCCCTGCTCAATACGTGCATGCGGCTCTCCTGGCGGTAGGTGCTGAACCTGGACGGCCGGTACAATTCGCACCTGAGTACGTTCCGGCATCGGGGACGATTGTGGAAGTGTTCGTTTTGTGGATCGATCAGGATGGACGCAAGCGATCGGCTCGTGCTCAAGACTGGATTCGCTACCACAAGACGGACGAGCCGATGGAGTACGATTGGGTATTCGCTGGCAGCGGATTCTGGACGGACCCGAATACGGGTGAGCGGATTTACTACGGCGACGGGGGGGATTTCATCTGCGTGTCCAACTTTGCGACAGCCACCCTGGATCTGCCGGTGCTCAGTCCGCAAGATAATGTGGACCTGTTGTTTTCAGCGCTGACCGAAGCGATTCCCCCGTTGGGCACTCGAGTCCGTTTGGTGCTGAGACCACGCTTGGAACAAAAGGAAGAAGATGAGTCGCAACCTGAATCATGAGAAGGGAGAATCCATGATGTCATACTGTTCTTGGAGTATGATGCTGCCGCTGTACACAATCGCTTGGCTGACTTTGCTGGCTGGCGGTTCGTTCGCAGACCAAGACGTCCAGGACCCATCCGCGGAGATCCCTTCGAGCCGTGCGGTAGCGGTTCCGGACGGCATCGAGTTGCCACGGCGGGGTCTCAGTTCGCATCGCGGAGCCAACTATACCCATCCTGAGAACACGCTGGCAGCGTTTCACGAGGCCATTCGCGCGGGTGTTCATCAAATCGAACTGGATGTCTACTTGACCGACCATGGCGATCTGGTGGTGATTCACGACAGAACCGTCGATCGCACGACCGATGGCACCGGCGATATCCGCCGCATGACGCTGGACGAGATCAAGAGCTTGGATGCCGGTAGCTGGAAAGATCCCAAGTTCACCGGCGAGCGAATACCCACTTTGGACGAAGCGCTGCGGATCATGCCGCACAACATCTGGTTGAACCTGCACCTCAAGGGCGGGCGCGAGTTGGGCGCGGCCGTCGCCCGGAAGGTGCTCGACCACCGTCGCGGATACCAGGCATTTTTGGCGGCTGGCGCCGAGGCTGCCGCTGGCGCACGCGAGGTGTTTCCGGACGTGCTGATTTGCAACATGCAGCGGCAAAGGGATTGGGATCTTTACGTCGATCAAACCATCGAGAACGGAGATGCCTTCATTCAACTGCTCCGCCGCGCCGGAACGCCCGAACAGATGCAGCGTCTGAAGCAGGCCGGCGTCACGATCAATCTGTGTTGTGTGAACGATCCCGACGTGTTGGAGGGCCTATTCCAAGCCGGTGTCGATTTTCCATTGGTCGATGACCTGCACCCGATGATGGAACGAGCCAAGCAACTGGGATTCGAACCGGTCCAGCCCGTCTACTTGTTGTCGGACAGTCTGCACGGCTGGGACGAACCGCATCCCGAGTGGACGATCGTTGGCCAGGTCGGACTGGACCCTGAGGATCCTCGCCGGCTGGTCAGCCACCCCGGCGAAGGTATCTTGCGTAACGGTCCCGGGGGAAAGACGGCCGATTTGTTGAGTCGCGAGCATTGGGGCGATGTCCGGGTACGGCTGGAGTTCATGATTTCCCAGCGTTCCAATTCCGGCGTGAAGATGCAGGGGTTGTACGAGGTGCAGATCTTCGATTCCTGGGAAGTTGAAAAGCCCACAGCCAGTGACTGCGGCGGCATCTATCCCCGTGCCGAACTCCGACCTCGATACCATCTGATCGACGAAGGCTTTCCGCCGTCGACCAACGCGGCCAAACCACCGGGCCGATGGCAATCGCTGGAGATCGTGTTCCGAGCGCCCCGCTTCGACGAACAAGGAACCAAGACAGCCAACGCCCGTTTCGAACGAGTCGTCCTGAACGATCAAACGATTCATCGCGACGTCGAAGTCGCCTGGCCAACCGGACATGCCTGGCGAACCCCCGAGGTGCCCGTCGGTCCGCTTCTACTGCAAGGCGACCACGGACCGGTCGCTTTCCGCAACATTCAAGTCATGCCGCTTACTTCAATGCCGCTTACTTCGTGCGCGGCTCTTTGAAACGCTGTCGAAAGTCAACCGCAGGGTGAGTGGACCTTTTCCTTGGATCTGCAGGTTCAGCGTCTTGCGATCCGCCTGGTGTTCGGTGTCCGATAGTCGAGCCCCTTCGAGTTCGATGTCGGGCATCACGGGGACTCGAACCAGGCGCAACCAATAGGGTTCCGACGACCAGCCTTCGACCACGATGCGAAGCGTCGCACCGTTCCGCTCGATGCTTTGGATCGCCCCGGGGGCGTGAAGCAGGAGGCCCTCGGGGTCGATGCGCTGCAGCGTGTAAATGGGCGTTCGTCCATAAGCCTCGGCCAGATTCGCCTGGACGGTTCCGGGGCTGATCGCCGGTCCGTCCGGCCGCTGCTGTCGGAGGAAGAAGAAATCGGCCAACAAACCCTGATGCTGCGGGTCGTCCAGCGGGAACGTCTGCTGCAGACCGGACCGCGTGATTCCGATGGCCAAGTGGTTCCAGAATTCGCCCTGCTCCGGGTCCAATCGAGCCAAATCCTGGAGCGAGGAACGGTACACCAAGCCGCACCATTGAACGGGCAACCCGATCCAGAACGGCGCCGTCCAGTTGGTCGCGCCCAATACGGCGGTGGTCGCGTACAGGCCTACCGGTCCATCGGTCGGTGGGTCCAAGTAGACCATCGACACACCCGTCCATGCCCAGTGGCGACTCGCCTTCAGATACTTGGGGTCGCCGGTCAGTTGATACGCCAGATTACAGCAGGCTACGACGCGAGCACTGGCCAGGATGTCGGGCGTATGCAGTGGCATTTCCCACGTCTGGGCGCCGCGAGGAACCGTGTTGTGGTAAACCTCCAGTTGCTTGTCCAATATCGCGAGCGCCTCTTCGGCCAACGCCGCATCCCCGGTAAAGACGGCTGCTTCCAGAATCGGTTCCAGCCGCAGGGCACTCAGTCCATTGGCATGATCTTCCCAATGGGTCGATCCGTAATCGGGACCGCCGGGCTGAGGGCGATAGCGCACCAACCCCTGATCGTCAAAACCGCGAAGCGATTGCCGAGCGGCGGCCAGGCGACGCTGGGCGTAGGGCTCGATCTGACCGAACAGCAGCGGGGCGAACGGTCGTACCACGTGCGAGCAACGAGCCTCCCAGTTGCCCGTCTCGCCCAATCGTTCGAGACCACGATCGGCGGCGGCGCGAAGTCGTTCCGCCAGTTGGGCGTCGTCCGCATGTTCGGCCAACCACAACATGTAGCCGGGAGCATCGGCGGCGGGTCGAGCCGGGAAGCGATCGCCCCAGACCGCATGACGCCAAGTGCCCTCCTCGTGCAACGCGGAATCCAGCCAGCCATGAGCCAGCAAGCGGACCGCCCCGTCGAAGCCCGATTCATACTCGGGAACCGGCGGCAAGCCGCCGGCAAGACGCACGTAATGCTGGACCGGCGAGTTGACGGTCTGCCCGTCGCCGCCAATCAGCGTGGCTGCGAGTGTCAGCGGTTGGTCCGGATGTACGCTCAACGGGCGCAGCACATCCAACTCGTTTTCCAGCCGGTGCTGCCCCACGCCCGGCAGCCAAAGCCCCATCAGGTGGCTGCCGGAATCGAAAATTCGATCCGGAGAATCAAAGACAGCGGCCGGCCGATCCTCGCGATTCCAAATCAATCCGACATAGCGATCCTGAGCCACGATGCTCATCATGGGAAAACACAGCTTGTGGTTTTCCACGATCCGCCGGTTGGCCTGAGGCCCGCGAACATCCAACTCGCTACTGCTGGGTTCGTTCTCCAGGTACTCGACACCCGGTAACACGGCCTGTTGTTTTTCCTCGCCGAACGTTCCCCGGCCCGCAACTAGGGTCAACATGGGTACGTGAAAAAGCGAGCGCTGCTGGTCGACCGACACCTTGGTTCGAACCGCGATCGCGCCGTCCTCTTGGGCGACAAACTCGCGACGCACCTGCCAGCTTGCTCCCCCTGCGTCTTGCAGGATTGCCGTCACGCGGATCTCGCCTTCACCCGGGACGGTCAATTCCATCGCCGCCGAGCTGAAATCCAAATACACCGGATCGTCGTTGACGACCGCACCCAATTGAAAGTTTCCGTGGGATCGAGCCATCTGCTGACCGTCGACCCAAACGCCAAAAGCGTCCCAATGCTGATTGCAGTGAGCAAGCATCAAATCCCCGGCTTGCACCGACCGCCACGGCTCTTGAAGCTCTTGGATCATCGGCGGTGGCAGGGGGCCGGCGGTCAGCGGTTGCAAGTCAAAAACCTTGACCCAAGCGATGGTCACCGGCCCCTCGGCCGTCGCCGGATCGATTCGCAGGCGAGTTCCCTCTGGCTGTGGTGGCAGGATGACCTCGTACTCGTGCCACTGGCCATCGTTCTGCACGGTGAAGCTCACGGCATTCTGAGCGGTGAACGTACGACCGAAGAATACCTCGCCGCGCTCATTCGCTTCGGACCGCATGCGAATGACCAACTGCACGCGGTTTCCCAGAGGCATCCCTTCCACGGATGTGGAGACGATATAAGGATCGTTGCCCACGCAGTCGAACTGAAGACCCTCGGCAGACACGCGAAAGTGTTCCACTTGATTGGCCGGAGTCCAACCGTGAGCGCCACGCGTGAAATCGAACAGCACCGCAGGTTCTTCTGCCCTGGCTGTGCTCAGACACGCCGCTATCAACAAGACAGTTCCGATCGACTTTCGCATGATGATCTCCTCGTGGTGGGTTGGGGAGGATTTGAACCAAGCAAACCGACTCACCCGGCTGATTCACGCCCGCACTGGTCTTTCATCAGTTCATCCAACCGGCTGGCGAACTGGCCACGCGTCAGGACTTGATCGCATCCGGCCTGCCGAGCACGCTGCAGCAAGGAGCCCAGGATGTGCGAAGCATAGGCGATCACCCGAGCGGGGGATGGTGATCGACGGACGGCGGTAACGATTCGCTGCACGTCGCAATCCGCGGCGGACAGATCGAGAATCAACAGATGCGGAGAGCATTCGTCGGTCACGTGCTGCAGCACCTGGTCCGTATCCGCGACCACACGCAGGTCGACGTCGGCAGTACGCGCGGCCTGGGAAACGCGAGACGCAAACAGCAAATCCGTCGAAAGCAGCAAAACGGACATGGCGTTCAAATGGCTCCAGGACCGCGTTGACCATCACCGATCTGAATGGCTTCATCCATCGGCAGTACAAAGATCTTTCCATCGCCGATGTCGCCCTCGGGGCCGGTTCGAGCGATTTCGATGATCGCGTTCAGCGTGCGGTCCAAAAAATCATCGTTCACGGCGATCTCCAAAGTGATTTTCCGCAACAGTTGCGTTGTGTACTCGATGCCCCGATACGTCGCTCTGTGCCCCTTCTGGCGTCCGTATCCCTGGGCGTCGCAGACCGTCATCCGTTGGACACCGATTCTCGCCAAAGCCTCCTGGACCGGACGCAGCTTGGTGGGTTGGATGATGGCGACAATCAGTTTCATCATGGATCTCCCGACGATACCGTGCGGCAAAACTTCCTCTCCAAAAGAATAACACGATGGACGTGCATTCGGAAACAGGCCGCTGGAAAAAAAGAGAAACTCGACTCACATCGGGACGTAGCGGGATCGGGCGTTGTTTCCGCACACTTATCATAGATCGTCCAGCGAAAACCATTCTATGCGTTAGAAACCGTTGGTCTTCTGATTGAACCAACTCTTCACAGAAAGACGTTTGACACCCGTTCTGACATCGTCCAAACTGGGGGGGCTAGTGAAACGCCGCCAGCAGGGCGACCTGACGCCGGTTGACACCACCCAATCAGCGATCAGGCAGGAGGGCGACATCAATGCCAAAGCGTACCGGGAAGACGTCAAGAAAGCAGCAGGCACGCCAAGATGCACGACCGTTCGCGCATCGTACTGGACGCTGGGCCAAGAAGTGTCGGGGCAAATTCATCGACTTGGGCAGCATCGCTGACAAGCCGTCGGGTAAGCAGGCTTGGCTCAAGTGGCTCGATATTCGCGATGCTGTTCGTGCCGGCCGGACACCTTCTTCCCCCGAAAGTCGAAGGACAGACCGTTCGCGACTTGGCGAATCACTGGTTGACCCGCAAACAGGCCCTGCTCGATAGCGGCGAATTGGCCGGGCGACACACGCGACTCCGCTCACCACTGGCCCGCACATCCGAAGACCCATCCTGAATCGCGACCGAATCCCCGTCGATAATCTCGCCCGCTCTCAGTCCGGCACGGAACGTCGACCTGGGCCCACTCGTCACCGATTCTTACTCGGCCTTGATGCCAATGGGCTTGCGGATAGTCCGGATCGGCCACAATCGCTTCGGCCAGCAACCTATCGACGTGTTGACATGGCCCGCTTCTGGGGTTTAGATTGGCAGGCAGGCAAACGGGCTGATTGAAATTGTTAGAAACGAGGATCTGCTATGCTGAACGATGGTGAAAAGGGAGTGGTACTTCAACGCGATCAGGAGACTTACGGAATCGCGCCTCACATTCCTTGTGGACTGGTGACGGCGGAGACGTTGCGAAAGATCGCCGAGGTAGCCGAGCGATATCAGATCCCTCAGATCAAGATCACCAGCGCTGCGCGCATTGCCCTGCTGGGGATCAAGGAGGAGGATGTCGATCGGGTCTGGGCCGATCTGGGCATGGACCCGGGCAATGTGGTCGGGATCTGCGTCCGCAGCATCAAGGCGTGCCCGGGGACGACGTACTGTAAACGCGGCCAGCAGGATAGCCTGGGGATGGGCATGACCTTGGACTCCCGCTTTCACGGGATGCAGTTGCCGGGCAAATTAAAGTTTGGTGTCAGCGGCTGCCCGAACCAATGCGGTGAAACCAGTTTCAAGGACATCGGATTGGTCGGCACCGTGAAGGGTTGGCGGGTCTATGTGGGAGGCAACGGCGGCACCACTCCGCGGATTGGCGAGGTATTGGTCCAGCGGATCGATTCGCAGGAGGCGTTGTCGATCATCGACCGGATCATCGAATACTATCAGAACAACGCCAAGCCCAAGGAGCGGATGGGCAAGATGATCGAGCGGTTGGGGTTGACCGCCCTGGAAGAAGCCGTCGGGCTGTAAAGCGGGACGGCGCTCGCTTGTCAATCTTGGCGATCAGCGGTCGAAGATGGACTTGATCGCGTACAACGTGGTCGATCGTCCCGCGCGGGCGATCGACGTGGTCAGGGGGGGTCTTTCGGGCAGACGGCCACGCAATTCTGGGCGTTGCCACCGACCTGCAGTCCTCCGGGCCCCATCAACGCTTCGAGGCGTTCGCCGGCGATGTTGCGTCCGACCGGATGCGAATTGAACAGCACAGCCTGGCTGATCGCGTGAGCGCCCAGGAAGCGCGTGTCCATAGGTTTCGTAGCGGCCGTCGCGATGCTGTTGTTCGCTCTCGCCCTTATTTCCGCGAGACTTCGATCTTGACGTATTGAGGGCAGGCTTCCAGGCAACAACCGCAGCTCATACATTCCCTGAGCGGATAGTGGGCTTCCTGGTCTTCGCGAGTTTGTTGAGGTCCACCGCCGATGTTAAGCACCCGGCCTGGAGTCGTTTTCGGTCAACGATGTACCACATGGGAACCGCGTCCCCCGAAAACGACCTCCCACCCCTTCCGCTCGATTTCACCAAGAATTATCTGACCGGCGTGCTTAATCCTGGAAAACTGTGTAAAGCCGGGGCAACTCTATAAACGAGAAAAACCCGCTGTTTCCTTAGAAAAAAGCGGGTTTTCTGGGGTTTCGACCGAGTGGGCGATGACGGACTTGAACCGCCGACATCCGCCTTGTAAGGGCGGGTTTGGCCCCTTTCCTATGCTGCTCAGATCTTTTGACCAGGGCATGCTCAGGTAAAAAGGGGCCACTACTTGGAAGATAAGAAGTGGGCTGGGCTTCGAGTGCGTTTGGTGGCTTCTGGTTTTTCTTTCCCAGTAGCTGGTTTGCGTTGTGTGGTGAAACGCGACCGGCTGGGTAAGGGAGGGAATTGTGGGAACGCTTGGCGGATGAATCTGTTGTTCGGCCGGCGTGACCGTCATTTGTGCAGATCTACAAAAAAATCCCCGCCCTGCCCCTCAATGCGTGGGCGTCGAGTTGGTAGGACGGGGATATGCACAATATGCTCCACATTCTAACCAAGAGTCGGTCGTTTTTGCCATAGCGCTCGGCGAAGTTTTTGAACTTTGCCGGGATCTCGAGGATTGGCATCAGGACGATCGCGCGCTTCCGCTTGTTCGTCAATATCAAGTGACGCTGGATGCCGTTTTGCGCGATGCTGTTTCGCGCGGTCGTGCCGGTCTGGCAGAGTGTGCGGTCCACTGCAACCGTTGTGGGATTCGCTTTCTCACGCATCCGCGGAATGCGGGTCGGGAGGACCTGTGCTGCGAATTCGGTTGCCGCGAACTCCAACGGCGCGAGCTGGCCAACGCGCGGAGCAAGAAGCACTATCAAACGGCCAAAGGATGGCGGAGCAAGAAGTTGCTCAACGGGAAACGCAGCGCGGCAACCGCCAAAGGCAAACAGGAGGCGTCGCCAGCGGTCGCCCTGTCGGACACGGCAGTGGTGGACGGGGAGCCATGCTCTTCGGTGCCCGCCTCGACCGTGGAGCCCGCCTCGACGGTCGAGGCGCCCCCTGAATTGGCGTCGCCTGCTGGCGATCCCGCCGCTCCGGTGGCCGCCGAAGAACCTCCCGACGAAAACGTGAAGTTGGTGCTGGAGGGGTTTACGCTGAACGAAGTCATGTTGGTCAACTCAGCCCTCTGGCCGTATCTGGCGATGGTGGTGAGCCTGCTGGAAGGCCGCGAGATCCGTCCCGGGGAACTCCGGGCGACCCTGCGGAAACATATGAGACAACGCAGCTTCGACAGGTTGCCGCGGCGCGCCGGCGCTGCGCGAGGCGATCGACCGGGGCCGCTGGAAATGGACGCTGGACCAGATGCAGTCGGTGCCCGACGACCCGCAGGGGGTAAGCACCGTTCGAGAAATAACTGACGCACTTTCTGACCCCCTCACCCTGCCCTCTCCCCAGAGGGGCGAGGGGACATCGGACAGTTATTTCTCGAACGGTGCTAAGCGAAGA
>SKKK01000566.1 GCA_007121535.1 Planctomycetaceae bacterium
AAGATGACTCGCCTCGTCAGGATCAATCGCATTTCCCGGCTTGGCCAGCTTCAACCACCGCGCCTTGCTCTCTTCCGAACACGTGCCGAGTAACTTCATGTCCTGATCCGCCTTGGCAGCAAACGCATGGATCAGCCGAGCCGCCTCGTCGCGGAACGATTGCGGGCACAACGGGTCGGCCGGATCGGGCCACAACGCCGCACAGATCACGGCCCGGCAAGCCGCCAACGGCCGCCGCGCCCACCAGATGTGCAACGTGGAAATATGCCCATGCCGAATCGACTTCTCCCGCCGAGCATGCGCCGAGATTCGCCGAATGGGAAGGTCCACTTCGATCAGACGTTTGGGATATGCTTCCGAAAGGGACAAGCTAGCCCCCTATTGGGATTGGTTGTGATAATAATGAAAGTCGTAAATGCTTTGCACGTAACCGGTTATGACGAACCATCCTGTTATTATCTTTGCCGGATTGCAAATAAAAACGGAAATTGGCCCAGCGAGGGACTCATCCCATCGGTTGCTCCTCTAATCCCGGCAACTGCTTTTGCAGCGAGTCCCCACCTGGTTTTTCGTAACGCCGGGATCTCTTCCCGGCCCTGGGGTTCTGAATCACCAAAAGGCCCTGCCGAACCCACTCCTGCAATTGTCGGGAGGCTCGATTTCGGTCGTCGGTGCGCAGAAGCTGTCGAACCTCGTTGTTGCCGATTGCCCCATGCTCGTCAATATAACGACTCACCTGTTCCCAGATGCCAGGTTGGTTCTGGTTACGAAGTTTGATGACAACGGCTTCGCGCTCGATTGCGGGACGCGTCTCGTAGAAGGGCGGCCAGAGTCCGGCTTCCTGCATCGTGTTGAACATCATGCAGACGCCTTCTCCGGCGTCAAGGTTGGGAGGATCGGGAAACTGGCGAAGGTGCTGGATGATCAGCGGGTTGCGGCTGTGGGCGCCGATCCGGGCAATGTTGGCCGTGGTCACCGGACCGGCCAGCAGTCCAGGCGATTCGATCTCGATCCGATCCGAGAAAATGCGCACCATGACATCCGCTGGCAACCGATAGTCGCGGTGAATGACGGCGTTGGTGATCGCCTCGGCCAACACGCGCACCGGGCATTTTTGAACGATCTCGAAGCCCAGCGGTCCAAACTGGACGCCCGTCGCCAATTCGTTGATGACGGTGTGCAGCGCGTCTGGAATCAATTAAATCAGCGGACCGCTGACCGTGATCGGCTGGCGGACCAGGTTGGTGTTCGGATCGGACGACATTCTGGGTCCCCGGTAGTGAAACACGCGGACGGCGGCTTTGCTGGCAAGCAGACCGGATGGCTCCTCGGCAAAAAGCAGCACGGCGGCGCGCGTGGGGCGAAGTTGCCCCTGAGCATCGCGTTTGGCGAGCCCCAGGTGGAACAGGGCCTGGTCGATGGGCCGCGTCAATTTGCGGCGGCGAACGTAACTGCGCCAGTAATCGGTCTCCAGCAGTTCAAAGTCGACTTGTTCCAAACGGCTTTCCGCCGAGACGACACCCCGGCCGTGGCACAGGTCGTTGATCTCGGTCGCGGTCAGCTCCTTGTTGCCTTTCGACAGCCGCACGAAGGTTCCGTCATCCACCAGACTATGCACACGGCTGCTCTTCTGCACCCGGATCAGTATGATCGAACCCAATGCACCGTTCCGTAATGTGCAGCCGATCTCCTGATGAGCTATCGGCAACTGATCTGGCTCCGTGATCCGGGAACGAAGCTTGCGCTGCAATTCGTCCCAGTTCATCGGATGCTCTTGGATTCCGTACAGCCGACCGCGGGCCTTGGCCTTGTCGGGATCCTCGACGCCCAGGGCGAGCACCCCGCCATCGGTATTGGCGAACGCCACGATCGATTCGAGCAACCGATCGACCTTGCCCACACGTTTGCACTCGAAAGTCCGCGATTCGGCAATTTGCAGCACCCGATCAACCAACGCCTCGTCCATCGGCGGCGACGTTTGAGCAGTCACTTCAATGCGCCCTCCCCAGCCCAGCAACCGGCCAACGACCGCTGTCCCCCATAGACGTGTAACAGAACAACATGCACATCGTAAATCGGCTTTCTCGCCGCGTACAGGCAGAAATCCGGCGTATGGAAATGTCGACATTAATCCGGCGTTTGGGATATTTCATAAGGCTTCTACGTTGAAGTTTGCTGATAAATGAGATGCTCATCCGGGGAGGGGTCTGGATCTCTGCCTGCCGCTGGTCCGCGGAAATCCAATACCACAGAAAAACCATTCCTCAAAAGCGGTTTTCGGTGGGGTGGTTTGCGGCTCGCGTTGGTCACAATCGACGAAACTTGAAATTGGGCCGGAAATAGCTTGCCAAGCAAACCGTCGTTCATGTAGTTCGCCAGTCCAAAGATACTACCCCAAAGGAACATCTGTGCAATATCTGCTTTCGATAACGCAGCTTTGTCATGGTGTTTCGCATCCCAAATAGCTCGCGGTATTCCCGGCTCGCTCTCAGCATTTGCAGATTTCATTTGCTGCAACGAAATATCGGGGTGTTCGTCTGGTTCCTCCTCCACAGGAAGGGCCGTCCCGTTGCAAAGATCATAGGTTTGCCCATTGTGATTCAATCGAAAGAATGCAAAATTTCGTTTCTCCGCTGGGGAATACGGAAGTCGATATCCGTGCTTTCCAGACGCTTTGATGCACGTTACAGGCGTGGTTCTTGAAACTTCATGAACCATCGTCAAGTACACAAGGATTTCATATATTCGGGGTATGTCCACTTTTCTGTCTTGATCATCAGCAGATTGCGAGTCATTACCACCAGCAAACAAATCAACAAGCCAATCATTCGTCTCGTCCGTTAGGAACGAACGAAGCCTTTGGCAAACGTCGGTCAAAGCTATCTGAAAATCGGATCGTTCCATTTCTTGTTCTCCGTTTCTACGTCGGCATTGCGAAGTTGCTGTAGGGCTTCCTCCAGAAGAGACAGCTCTCCTTCTGGAGCAAGAAAGAGACGATTAGCTTTCAGCATGTCGTGAAGTGCAACGCATGTCTTACCGATCGCAATTGGCTGGACACGTTTACTTTCAGGATCACTGCCGCCGGCCAAATAAAGATTATCAAGGTCAGGAAGGCCCTTGCCAGTGGAGTCCTGATGCAGGTGCGCAATCGTTGCCAACATCCGTAGCGGTTCGATCATTCGTTCCTGGATGAACCTGAGTAAGAGGTGGGCCAAATCTGTGTAGTTGTGAATACTTTCTTCTGAGGTCAGCGGAAAAGCTTCGATGTGGCGGCGAACGAATTCAGCTTTAACGGCTAGCGGTAGCGCTGTGAACAGTTTTCGAAATACCGATCTGCTCACGTGAATTTCGGCATCCGTGATCGTTTGATAGTCGTTTTGCGACAATGTCACGATTTTGTGCGAAAAGTGTCGTTGGGGATCCAGAAATCGGTAGACCCGTTCTAGGCTTCCACAGATAACCGTCAGACGCTGTGGATTCTCTAGCTTAATAATCTCAGACATCTCTACTAAGCGTGTCGCAGCCTGTTCGCCCGCGTCTTCGATAGCAGGTGTTAGGTCGCGGGCTGAAAGAACCATACTCCTACCGGTGAAATAGATGTCATCCGGCTGTTTCTCGAAGATGACCAGACTATCACCTACTTCAAGGCGTGGCGCGGGTCGAGTTAAGCGGATTTCCACTCGAAGGCCGTGGATTGCAGATCGATCGATTGCGAAGTAACGCTTCACCATCTAAGTCCTCTAATCATTGATGATTTCTGATGGGACCAATTGATAATGCTCCACCGTCACCACCGGCTGCCAGCCCAGTCGAGCCGGATCCTGCACCGCGTGCAATTCCGGCGTCCCGGCACAGTTTTACACGGCGTACAGCCAATAGTCGTTCTTCAACCGTTCGGCAGTCCGGTATTCGTTGTCGCTTAGGGCGACCACGCCCACGCCGGCGCGGCCTTTCACCTCGATGAATCGGACTTCTACAAAAGTCTGCGGATCTTCCGACTGCGGACGGCGTGAAATCAGATCGAAGCCGCGATTCTCGGTCTCGACACTTTCCACCACCCAGCCCCGCGCCTCTTCGTGCTTGATCGCCTCGCGGATCGCGATCTGCTTGATCTCGTCGTCGCGGATCATCGGGGCGAGTTGCGGGCTGGTTCGCTCGGGATGCGGCACGACCCACGCCCGGCCCAGGTGGTTGATGTCGGCGATGGCACAATGGCCGTCCAGTTCCAATTCCCGACAACGGCGGTCCAACCGGTTGTTCAAGTCGTCCAAGTGGCCCTCGGCTTGGGCAATCAATCCGTTCAAGCCCGGAACCGTCTGGCCATGGACTTGGCGATTTAGGTATTCGGCCAACTGGCAATTCTGCCGGTCGATCAGGGCGTTCAAGCTGACCTTGACGTGGCGGGCCACCCGCCCGATCTCGGTGCTCCGCTCCTGAGCCGCTCGCTCGACCCAGGATTGCAGCACGTGCTCGTACAGGAATTGTTCCACCTGCTGACGGTCGGGCATTGGAAAATCGCTTGACGGGCCTGCTGTGTCCGCTGGCGCGGGGGTGATGGCGTGGAAGTAGGTGGGTTCCCGCAAGACCATCTGACCCGTGGCCGAGGTCTCGACGCCGAACAGCAAAATCGAGCGTGTCTTTGTGTTCGGTGAAGATCAGCAGTTTCATTGTCGGATCGGAAAAGATGCCTTCTTCGGTCAGCACCGAGTGCAGGCTATTGACCTTCGATTGGATGTCCCGCTCTTCGAGCATCCGGCCCCGGTCCACCAACCGGTCGAGTTGGACGATTTCTTCCCGCAGGATCGTTGGATCGCAGGAGAGAACCTGTTCTTCTAACTGACTCATGACCTGCTGCTGTTCTTCCTCGTCCAAGTCCTCGAAATCGTCGGGAATCCGGCGTTCAATCTGCTCTCGGCGGTATTTCTCCGGGTCGGCCAGCAGGAATCGGATTCGCGGCAGCCGCAGGAAGTAGTTGTAGACCGCATCCAGTTGATGGGGCAGCGGATCGCCCCGAGCGATGGACAGCGAGAAAAACGGATCGTATTCGTAAGCCAATCCCAACCGATACGCCTCGATCCCCAGCCGGAACCGGCGAGCATCGCCATCGAACGGTTCCCGCTGGGCCGAGACCGTCGGCGTAGCAATCTGCTGCGGAGTCAGCACCGGATCATACGTCTGGCCCGTCTGCCGCCCACGGCCAATGATCTTCATCGACTGGCCCATCGGCGTTACCACCAGCACCTCGACCGGCTCCGGCAGATTCGGCCCACTCACGATGCTTCCAGGATCAAT
>SKKK01000354.1 GCA_007121535.1 Planctomycetaceae bacterium
AAAAAAGAAAAGGACAGGCATGTTTTTGAAGTTCGGAAGGATCGGATTCCTGAGGCATTGGGTGTCGAGGATGCTTGACTTGACGGGCTTCGGGCGGAAACGGTTCGGCATGTGCGTCGGCCCCTCGGGCACCCGCCAGCAAGCCTGCGCACAGCGGCACGCCAGCTCGGCAAGATCGCCGAGCGGTGACTCGTCGTCCAGCGATTTCAAAAAAACTGCTTTCGTGCTTCCATGCACACTTGACGTGTTTATTTCGATCCCGTATCATCAGGTCAAGTGAGTTGGTGAGGCGTTGTCAAGAAAGGACTGGCCGAATAAGCTGGCCCCTCATCCCGCCCTCTCCCGAGTGGGGGAGCGTGTATTTGCGGAGAGCTGGTTCCTGACAGCGCCTGAGGGTTTTTCAATGAAACTGCTTTCAGATGCTTCGGAATATGCGTTGCGAGCTGTGATCTGGCTGGCGCAGCGTCCCCCGTCGCCTCAAAAGGTCCGGGATATTGCGGAAGAAACGTGCGCGGCGCCCGGCTATTTGATCAAGATTCTCCAGAGCTTGACCAAGGCTGGCATTCTATCCGCTCAACGGGGGATCAACGGTGGCTTTACCCTCGTCAGGGATGCGTCCGATCTCTCGGTTTGGGAGGTTATCGACGCGGTGGACCCGATCGAGCGGATTCGGCAGTGCCCGTTAGGGCTGAAGACGCACGGGGACACGTTGTGTCCGATGCATCATCGGATCGATCAAGCGATGGCGACCGTCGAGGCGACTCTTCGCGAATCGACGATCGAAGAGTTGCTGGATGTGCCCGGTTTTCCGCAAGCGTTATGTGAAGCCGCCGAGCAGCCATGAAAGTTTTGGTGGCGCGAAATGCGAAATGCCCTTCGGGGTGGAGGATTCGATGATAGCGACCGGTGGCAAAGAGTTGGTTCAGGTCCGGCAGGCGACGGTGCGATTCGCGGGCGACTCGGGCGATGGCATGCAGTTGGTCGGTGGTCAGTTTGCCGACATCGCCTCGATGACGGGCAGTGCGATCTGCTCGTTTCCCGATTTTCCCTCGGATATTCGGGCGCCGGCTGGAACGCTGGGTGGGGTCAGCGGCTACCAGTTGAGTTTCGGAGACGAGCGCGTCACCACGCCGGGGGACGCTCCATTTGTGCTGGTAGCGATGAATCCGGCGGCACTGAAAGTGTGTCTTCCCGAATTGCAAAAGGGCGGGATCATCATCGCCAACGAGGACGAATTCACACCCACCAACCTGAAGAAGGCTGAGTACGAATCGAATCCGTTGGAGGACGATTCGCTGGACGATTACCGGGTGATTTGCGTGCCGATGACCCGTTTGAACGACGAGGCGACGGCCGCTTCCGGTTTGTCGAAGTCCCAGCGGGCGCGGTGCAAGAATTTCTTTGCGTTAGGGATGGCGTTATGGTTGTACGACCATCCGCTGCAGCCGCTACTGGAGTGGATGATGCGGAAATTCCAACGATCTGCCGAGGTGATGGCGGCCAATGCGGCCAGCCTGCGAGCGGGGCACAACTTCGCCAACACGGCCGAGTTGTTTCGGGTGCATTATCAGGTGGCTCGAGCCAAGTTGCCGGCGGGCCGTTACCGCCGGGTGACGGGCAACGAGGCCTTGGCGTTGGGATGCATCGTCGGGGCGCATCGGACCGGGCGGACGTTGGTCTACGCCAGCTATCCGATCACGCCGGCCAGCGAGGTGTTGCACGAACTGGCCAAGCACAAAGAGTTCGACGTGCGGGTGATTCAGGCCGAGGATGAGATCGCGGCCTGTTGTGCGGCGATCGGCGCCTCGTTCGCCGGATCGGTCGGGGTGACCGGAACCAGTGGGCCGGGACTGTCCTTGAAGGCGGAAGCGATCGGGTTGGCCGTGATGACCGAATTGCCGCTGGTGGTTTTGAACGTCCAGCGAGCGGGACCCAGCACGGGAATGCCCACCAAGACCGAGCAGGCCGATCTGTTGATTTCGATGTTCGGTCGGCACGGCGAGTCGCCCGCCGTCGTATTGGCGGCCGCTTCGGCCGCCGACTGTTTCCACATGGCCTTTGAATCCGTGCGTTTGGCGACGAAGTACATGACGCCCGTGCTGTTGTTGAGCGACAGTTTTCTGGCCAACAGTGCCGAACCGTTTCGCATTCCCGATCCGGTTTCGCTGCCGGATTTACGGACGGGATGGGACCTGACGCCCGGTGATTTCGCTCCCTATCGCCGCGCTTCGCAAACGTTGGCTCGGGCTTGGATGGCGCCCGGCAGTCCGGGTTTCGAGCACCGCATCGGCGGTCTGGAGAAGGAGGACGAGACGGGAACGGTCAGCTACGACGGCGAGAATCATGCCAAGATGGTGAGATTGCGAGCCGAGAAGATCGCTCGCATTGCGAGCGACATTCCACCGGTAGAAGTCGTCGGAGCGGAAGAAGGCGACGTGTTGGTCGTCGGCTGGGGCAGTACTTACGGCGCCATCGCGGCAGCCGTCGAACAGTTGCACCAGGAGGGCCATCGCGTCGCCCATCTTCACCTCCGCTACCTGAATCCTTTCCCGCAGAACTTCGGCCAGACGCTGGGGCGTTTCTCGCGGATCTTGGTCGTGGAGGGGAATTGCGGCCAGTTGAGGATGATGTTGCGCAGCCAGTTCACCGCCTCGTTCTTTGCCCTGAACAAGCTGGACGGTCGTCCGCTGTTGATCCGAGAAGTTCGAACTGCCATCGAGGAGTTATTGAAACGTGAGTAGTCCGCTGATCGACGAAGCCGAGAAATCGGAAACCACCGGTGGCGATTGCCTCCGCATTTTGACTCGTAAAGATTTCCAATCGCCCCAGACCGTGCGTTGGTGCCCCGGGTGCGGCGATTATTCCATTTTGGCTCAGATCCAAAAGATATTGCCCGAGTTGGGGATTGCCCGCGAGAACTTCGTGTTCGTTTCGGGCATCGGCTGTTCTTCGCGGTTTCCCTACTACGTGAACACGTACGGATTCCACGGGATTCACGGTCGCGCGCCTTCGATCGCGACGGGTGTCAAGTGTGCCAATCCGGACCTGTCGGTTTGGGTGGTGACCGGCGACGGCGACGGTTTGTCGATCGGCACGAATCACGTGATCCATACCATCCGGCGGAATATCGACCTGAACATCCTGCTGTTCAACAACCGGATCTACGGATTGACCAAAGGGCAATACTCGCCGACTTCCGAATTCGGCAAGAAGACCAAGTCCAGTCCGATGGGGACGATCGAGCAGCCGATCCGTCCGATCCAGATGGCCTTGGCAGCCGAAGGAACGTTTGTCGCTCGGACGATTGCGGCCGATCCGAATCATATGCGCCAGACGTTGGAAGCGGCGGCCAACCACCGCGGGACTTCTTTCATCGAGATCCTGCAGAACTGTCGAGTATTCAACGACCGAGCGTTCGAAGAGAGCTCGGCCGGGAAGGACACGAAGGACGATCGCATCCTGCTCAGGCATGGCGAACCGATCCGGTTTGGAACCGGCGGGGGCCGAGGCATCGCCGTACGCAATATGACGCCGCAGGTCGTGGACCTGGAGAGCGGCGAAGCGAGTGTGGGCGAGTTGCTGATCCACGACGCTCAAGCGGATTCACCCGCGTTGGCTGCTCTGTTGGCGGCGTTGGAGCCGCCGGAGTTCCCGGTGGCGTTGGGCGTTTTTCGGAACATCGAACGGCCGACCTACGACGAATTGATGCTGTCCCAGATCGCTGCTTCGACCGTCCAGCGAGGGCGCGGCGACGTCGCCAAACTGTTGAATTCGGGCACTACGTGGGAAGTCGATTGACCTCCGATGAACGACGTACCATCATCCCTCGGGGAGAATTCGATGGTGGCTGTGGTGGAACTGCCTCCGAACGCCCTTGACCCGCCGTGGGAGACGGACGGGAGCGAGGACCAGACGCAGTATCATCCTGATTGGTTCTATCGAAACGCGCGATGGTTTTGTCAGTTGCGATGGATCGTGGCCGGTGTTTTGATGACGGCTGCCCTGGCGGCCTACTTTCCCGCTTGGACGGACTGGTTCGAAGTCAGGTTGCTGCCGTCTTGGCTGCTGGTATCCGCCACCGTCTTGATCCTGGCGAACGGAGGCTATCTGGCTGTCTTGAAGCGTTTGCCGCCGAACGCTTCCAGCGGCAGTCTCCGCGTGCATTTGTGGTGTCAGATCGCCGTGGATCTGGTGGTGCTGACCGCAGTGGTCCACAGCTTGGGCAGCTACGTCACCTACGTTCCCGTCGCCTATTTGTTCCACATCGTGCTGGCTTGCATCTTCTTCACTCGCTGGGAAAGCCTTGCCGTCACCCTGATATCGGCCGTGCTGTTCGCGGTCCTGGTCCTGCTGGAGACGACGGGGGTCCTGCTGCCGCCGCCGCTGGTCGAGATGACTTCCGAAACGCGCGGGAGCCAATCCTGGCAGTGGCAATTGATATCGCTGCTGGGAATCTGGACCGTCATCTGGTTCTTGACATCGCGTTTGGCTACCGAACTGCGGCAGCGGGAACGCGAATTGGCCGCAGCCAACCGCCGCTTGGAGGCCAGCAGTACCGAACGGGCCTCGCACATGCTGCAGACGACACATCAACTGAAAGCACCATTCGCCGCCATCCATGCCAATACGCAATTGCTGCTGAAGGGTTATGCAGGACCTCTGTCGGAAGCGGCTCGGGCCGTGATCGAAAAGATCGCTTCGCGGGCGCAGATGCTGTCCCAGCAGATCCAACAGATGCTGCAACTGGCCAATCTACGCTCGCAATCCCAAGAGCAACCGGCACTGACCATCCTGGACCTGCCCGGAACGATCCGTCGAGAGGTTGAACGGATTCAGCCCGTGGCGGCACTGCGAGGCATTTCGCTGGATATCGATCTGCAACCGGTGCGCGTGCGCGGCGCCGATGATTACCTGACGATCCTGATCGAAAACCTGTTGAATAATGCGATCAATTATTCCCTGGATGGTGGCTGCGTGGCCATTGCTTGCGGGCGAAGTGACCCGGCGACGGCCTGCATGGTGTTCCGAGACCGGGGCATCGGTATTCCCGCCGACAAGCTTCCTCGTGTCTTTCAGGATTACTACCGCACGACCGAGGCAGCACAGCACCACAAAGCTTCGACCGGGTTGGGGCTGGCCATCGTGCGTCTGGTGGCGTCCGCCTTGCAGGCCACGGTTAAGATCGAAAGTGCGCCGGGCTGGGGAACGCGCGTGACGCTCCGGTTGCCGGCGGTTGACGACGCGATACCTAGTGAATGAACGGGAGGTTCTGATGGCTTATTTGTTGATTGTCGATGACGATGAAGATTTCGCGGACGCGGTTGCTGCGGTCTGTCGGGGTGAAGGGCATGAGGTCCAGGTGGCTCACGACGCGGCTGACGCCGAAACCCGCATCGCCGAACGCCGCCCGGATGCGTTGATCCTGGACGTCATGTTTCCGGAAAATCCCAGCGGCGGTTTCGAACTGGCCCGGTCCATCCGGAAGAAATGGGGCGAGATCCCGACCCTGATGCTCACGGCGGTCAACCAACAGTTTCCGCTGGCCTTCAGCAGCAAGGATATCGATCCCAGGTGGCTGCCGGTCCACGATTTCGTCGAAAAACCGGTCGATTTCGAAATCTTGAAAGCGAAGATCAGCGGGTTGCTGGACCGCCAGCAACAGTCCGAATAACTCCGTGGCTGCGACATGCGTTTCGCGCTTGGCTGCCACGGCAGGTTGAGTAGAAAAACGAGAGACTCGATGTTCACAACGCACCAGCCTCTTTTAGGAGAGCCGTGATGACAACAGAAGCCTCGAAACGCGATCGCCATTTTCCTTTGCCGCTGACGCTGCAGAGCAGGCCGCTCGTTTTTCGCCCGATGGATGCGGGCTGCCGGGATGCCATGCTCGATTTCGCTCGTGCACTTCCCGAGCAGGACCTTTTGTTCTTGGATCGAGACATCGCCCGGGCAACGGTTATCGATGCGTGGGTCGAAGATGTTTCCCACGGCAAGTTCGTGACGATCGTTGCCTGGCAGGATGACAAGATCGTCGGATATGCGACCATGGATCGCGGCGATGCCCGCTGGACCCAGCACGTGGCAGAACTCCGAGTGGTCGTGTCGGAAACATGCCGTGGAATCGGCTTGGGACGTTGGCTGCTCGAATTGGTGTTCGAAATGGCGCTCGAGGCAGGCGCCACCAAGATCGTCGCGCGCATGACCCCGGACCAGGCCGGTGCGAGAACGATGTTCCAGCGTCTGGGCTTCGAACAGGAAGCCGTCCTGCGCGATCACGCGTTGGATGCCAACGGCCTGGCGCACGACCTGTTGGTGCTCAGCTTCCACACCTCCCAACACCCGGACAACCGTTGCGGGTCGTGTGGCGTTTCCGTTCTGGCGCCTTTGAGCCTGGAAGGGACCCGGCTTTGTTCCCTCTGCTACGAATTGCGATACGAAGAACTCGGCAGCGGCGATTGAGCATCGGAGATTTCACTCAATCGCCGCGAATCCTGCCATTGTCACCCGAATCGTCTGCCGAGGGCTCGGGTCGCTTCCGAATCGCGGACCGTCATTCCGCGATCGGCATCCGGATCACCTGGATGCTGAGCGGCGGACATTCGATTTGGTTAGTACCCGGTAACGCCTGTTTGACGATCTCGACTTTCTGTCGTCCCGGCTCGTTGGTCGCCGAGGGATCGTCGCCGGCAATCACCCAACGCGTGCCTTCCTCAGCCACTTCGACTCCCGAAAGATTCAGTTCGATCGCCTTGGCATCCGCGTTGGGATTGACGATGGCGACGGTGATCGCCGACCGGTCTTCGGTCCAAGCCGCCGAGACGTCGACGTTGACCAGGCGATGGTCCCCAGTGACCTCCAGCGGTACGGTTCCGAACTCGCGGCGGTACAACAGCAGCGGCAGGGCGGTCGTATCGAAAAACGCCTCGGTCTTGGTTGTCTTGATGCAGCCGATGACATTGACCGTCTGGGCATAATGAGCCATCTGGATCAAATCGCTGTGCCGGAAGTATTCATGTAACCCGATGGCGACTCCCAGCGCATCGGCCAGATCGTAACTGCATCCCAGCTCGCCGTAGACGTACGGCTGGTACCAGTAGTTCCACTCGGTCATCGCCACCGGCATCGGTCCGTCTTCCAGCAAGCCCAACTGCGTCTGGAGCCGCCGATGGCCTTCAGCCTTTTCCCGGACGGCATTCGCCAATTGATTCACGTGACCGATCACGTCATCGCGATTCTTGCCACTGTAGAAATGTTCGGCGATCAAATTCATGTGATCGGCACATTCACGCAGCATCCCTTCGGACCAGGTGCGTTTTTCGTTCGGGTCGTACTGCCGATTGATGGTGCCCAGTTGTCCGCTGCCGACCAGTTGCAGCGAATCGTCGACTCGCCACATCGCGTCGGCTACCTGGTTATGCTTCAGCGTATAGTGCCTCAGTTGCATGAAGCCCAATTGCCAGTGCCCCCACATTTCGTTGCCGACGCACCAGTAGCGGACACCGTAGGGTTCCGGATGACCGTTTTCGACTCGCCAGCGGCCGCCGATGGTTTCGTCGCAAGCGTTGCAGTATTCGACTTGCTGGGCTGCCGAATAAGCATCGCCGAATCCGGTGTTCACGGTGATCATCGGCTCGGTGTTCAGTTCGCGGCAGAAGTCCAAGAATTCGTCCAAACCGAAATCGTTGTGTTCCACACCGGTCCAAGCTGGATTCCTGCGCGGCGGGCGACGATCGCGATCGCCGATGCCGTCCCGCCAGTCGTAACCGCTGACGAAATTGCCGCCGGGCCAGCGGTACATGGGAGCGTCCAGCTCCTTCAACAAGGCCAGGGTGTCGGCCCTCATGCCGCGCACGTTGTCATCCGGCATCAGCGAAACCGTACCGATCAGGACGGGTCCGCCGTCGACGCTGATCTCCAGCATGGCCTGATCGGTACTGGTCCCCGCCACGAATCGCAACGGATACTTCTCGTATGCTTCGGTCACCGAGGAAATCGACACGTCCTGACGCGCTGCGGGATCGTCGCCCCAGACCAAGGAGACCACGACCGACGCCCCGGCTTCCGGGGCCTTGAGCCAGATGGAACCCTCGTACGATTTGTCCTGGACGACACCCAGATCGCGCTGGCGAATCCCGCTGCCTGCGGCGACTTGCGGCGTGTGATCGCCCACGAAAGAATCCACCGCGATCATCTGCACCGAATCGGGCGAGCCCATGATTTGCCAAGGAGAAGCGCCAACCACGGGAAACGGTGTATCCAGCAAGCCGCGGTACGGACGGTATCGGGGAGTGATCGAGAAATAGAACTTGCGGTCCTCCAGCATCTCGGCCCAGATGCCTCCGTAGATGCAGCGTCCCAGATGTTCGATGAACTGGCCGTAGATGAAAGGATTGATCGGCTTGCCTGTTTCCTCGGCGTGCAAGGTGACCGAGGGCGTCAGTTGGCTGAAGTCGATCTTCTCAAGACGCACGTCGTCAAACCAAGCACGACCGGTCGATTGCCCCCACCCGCCGAACAGGCAGTTGATCGTGATTTGCTGCTGGTCTCCCGTCCGAACAATCGACTGGACATGGGTCCAATCCGACGTACCCGTGACGGAGTTCGTCGCTGTTGAACGCGATAGCTCGTGAACGTTCAACAGGGCCCCGCGACCGGTCCCCGGGTCCAGATCTTCGGTGCGAATCCACCCGGACAAACGGTAGGTGCTGTCGGGTTGGACGGCGACGGTGGTTTGCCAGCTCAGGTCTCCGCCCGTCGTCGAGGCGAGCATCACGCACCGTTGGCCCGTCCGCCCGCCATCGACGTGTCCGAAATCACCGCTGCCCGCCCAAGTTCGGGAACTCCATCCTTCCGGAGCACCATCCACCGTCGCTTCGAACGAAGGATTCGGCAATAGATTAGCGCTATCGTCGGCCCACGTCGTGGAGCCTCCGACAGCCCAGAAAACGGCCAGAAAAGCCCATCCCCATAACCACTGAAATCGTTTGTTCATCATCGTCTCATCCTTCGTTGTATGAACCGGACAACAGGTCCCGAGAGATTATCCTCCTTCGATTATGTGTCTGGCTCTCAGCGTCCGCAAGACGGGCCCCGATACGGGCCGGCCGACCGTTCGTGGTGCAACGGGCGAGGCCCTGTCAGAAAAGGGGGGCTGATGCTCTTCGGGCACCCGTAGACTCTAATGGAGTTTTCGGCTGTAAGATGCGCACACGGTGCGTGCATGTTGTAGGTTGGGACTCTGTCCCGACCGCGTCGGGTCGGAGACCCAACCTACTTCGGTGACGGTCTTCTCATGGGGGTGGCCTGACGCTAAAATGTTCGCATGGCATGGCGCATTGCAGACTCAGTGGTGGAAGGCGAGTTGGACAATACCATCAAGGGACGTGTCACGGGCTGGTTGCGGCTTGTGGGACGTGACGAGTTGGTGCGTTTGGAGCTGCGCGGCAATTGTCGGCCCGATCTGGCCGGATGGCGGTTCCGGATTGTCCGTTTGAAGCCCGTCCCGACTTGGGCCAAGCCGGTGGATTTGGAGGGATTCGCCAGCGATCAGACCGGCCAGGCGGGGGATATTTTGGCGGACCAGGTTTTGCGTGATTTCGATTGCCCGGTCGAGGAGTTGCTCGCCCGCATCCGAGCTGGTGAACCGCCGCCCGAAGAATTGCGGCAGGCCGTGTACTTGGAATGGTACAGCGACCGAAATGGACGCGTCGTGATTCAAGACACCCGGTTGGGTGTGGAACGGATCGGACCTCGGGCGTTCGAGCTGACCGAGGAAGATCTGCGGCTTGAGCGGGAGGAGGGCGAGCGACGCTTGGACGACCTCCGCCGTCAGGGGTACATCGTCGAAGAGACTCCGCTGGGTGTCCATATATACCACGAGGACGATGCGGAAAACCTCGGGGACGACAGCCTGCAGGCCGAACTCGACCGGGATGCGGCGCGAAGCGAGCGCGAGATCCGGGAGTCGTTGGATGCCCCGCCGGAAGACGACGACGAACGTTGGGGTCTTTGATTGAACGGCAATCGAATCGATAAGCACTCCACAGGCCCGTCCGTAGCTGGAGTCTTCCCAAACCTCGCGACTTTCCCCTAACAAGAGGGGGCTGTCTGGCGAAGAACGTTCATTCTGCTAAAATCCGTCCTCCGGCATGGACACGACTTCATCTATCGCAAGGGACATCCACATGGATTCTGCAGAGTTTGTACTTCACGGGTTGGGCAGCAAGGCGCTTCACGCGGGCCAGCATCCGGATCCGAGCACCGGGTCGCGAGCGACGCCGATCCACCAGACGACCAGCTACTGTTTCCGCGACACGCAGCACGCGGCCGATCTGTTCGCCTTGAAGGAGATGGGTTGGATCTACACGCGTTTGATGAACCCCACCACGGATGTGTTCGAGCAGCGGATGGCGGCGTTGGAAGGCGGGATCGGGGCGCTGGGCGTGTCCAGCGGCCAACAGGCCATCACCGTTTCGCTGCTAAACCTGACGCACAGCGGTCAGCATCTGTTGAGTGCCAAAGCCTTGTACGGGGGCACGCTGACCTTGTTCGGCCAGACGTTCAAGCGATTGGGCATCGATGTCACCTTTGTGGATGCCACGAATCTGGACGAGATCCGACGGGCGATCCGCCCGGAGACTCGGGCGCTTTACATCGAATCCTTGGCGAATCCCAAGAACGACGTGCTGGACTACGAAGCCATCGCCGATTTGGCGCATCAGCACGGTCTACCCGTCGTTTGCGACAATACGGTGTTGACACCGATCGTCTTTCGCCCCTTCGAATATGGCATCGATATCTGCGTGTACAGTGCCACCAAGTTCGTCGGGGGCCACGGGACCAGCATCGGGGGCTGCATTATCGACAGCGGCAATTTCGATTGGACGAAAGACGCCGACCGCTGGCCCCAGTTCACTCAGCCGGACCCGTCGTATCACGGTGCGGTGTTCCACGAAGCGGTCGGCCAGTTGTGCTATATCATCACCTGCCGGACTCACTGGCTGCGCGACCTGGGGGGAGCGTTGAGTCCCTTCAATGCGTTTCTGTTCTTGCAGGGCCTCGAGACGCTGCACCTGCGGATGCCGCGCCACTGTGAGAACGCCCGGGCCGTGGCCGAATTCCTGGAAGCTCATCCGCTGGTTCGCTGGGTGAATTATCCGGGATTGAGTTCGCATCCGCACTACGATTTGGCGCGGCGCTACATGCCGATGGGGCCGGGCGCGATCCTGGGGTTCGGTATCGAAGGAGGCCGCGAGGCGGGTCGACGCTTCATCGAATCGGTGAAGATGTGTTCGCATCTGGCCAACGTCGGGGACGCCAAGACCCTGGTGATCCACCCGGCCACGACGACGCACAGCCAACAGACGGACGAAGAGCTGCAAGCGGCGGGGATCACGGACGACTACATCCGCGTCAGCGTGGGACTGGAGGACATCGAGGATATCCGAGCGGACCTGGACCAGGCGCTGCAGGCCTCCCAGGCATCCTAGCGACCTCGATCCCCTGCAAAGGATACGCTTTCGCCATGGCAAACGACGAATTCGACAGCAGTGACAGCGTGCGTACGGGCCGTCCTTTGGCCCACGCTCGAACGTTGACCTTTCCCGGGCCTTGGACGTTGGAGTGTGGTGGCCGATTGCCCGAAGTGACGGTCGCCTTCGAGACGTACGGGGCCTTGAATGCCGATCGCAGCAATGCGGTGTTGATCTGCCATGCGCTGTCCGGCGATTCCCACGTCGCGCGGCACCACGATCAGGATGACCCGGGATGGTGGGATATCGCCGTCGGACCTGGCAAGGCGATCGACACCGATCGGTACTTCGTGATCTGTCCCAACGTGCTGGGAGGGTGCCGCGGGTCGACGGGGCCCAACAGCATCCATCCCGAGACGGGGCAGCCGTATGGCCCTGCTTTCCCGCTGATTACCATCGGCGACATCGTGAACGTGCAACAACGGCTGATCGCCGCTTTGGGGATCGATCGGTTGCTGGCGGTGATCGGTGGATCGTTGGGCGGGCACATGGCGTTGACCTGGGCGACCCGCTTCCCGGATCAGGTGGCGGGCACGGTGGCCATCGCGACCAGCCCGAGGCTGACCAGCCAAGCTCTGGCGTTCGACGTCGTCGGACGCAATGCGATCATGCAGGATACCGGGTACCAGTCAGGCCGGTACTACGATCAGGAACCCGGGCCGCGAGTCGGACTGGCGATCGCGCGCATGCTGGGACACATCACCTACCTGTCGCGCGAAGCGATGATGGAAAAGTTCGATTCCGATCGCTTGCGCCCGCGCGACGTGGCCACCCAATTCGAAACCAAGTTTTCGGTCGGATCGTACCTGGCGTACCAGGGCGATCGGTTCGGTGAACGGTTCGATGCCAACAGCTACATCACCCTGTCGATGGCCATGGATCTGTTTGACATGGGCGCTACGAAGGACCAGTTGGTCAGTTCGATTCGCTCGGCTCGTAGCCGCTGGCTGGTGATCAGCTATACCAGCGACTGGTTGTTCCCGCCTTTTCAATCCCAGGAGATCGTCGACGCTCTACTCGGCACCAACCAGAGCGTCAGCTACTGCAATGTAGTCAGCTCCTGCGGACACGACGCCTTTCTGTTGCCGAACGAATTGGAGACCTACGGCGGATTGATCTCCGGGTTCCTGGCGAATCTGAACGGCACGACCGGGGATTCCAACGTTTTGGGCTCTCATGGACCGCACAACCCTACCAGCATTTTCCACAATCCGCAGCGGCTGGATTACCATACGATGGCGGACTTGATCCCCGAGGGGGCCAGCGTATTGGACTTGGGGTGTGGCAACGGCGGCTTGCTGGCGCTGCTGCGGAGTCGGGGCCATCGGCGGCTGATGGGGATCGAACTGGACGAAGCGGCCGTGGTGAATTGTGTGCGGCGAGGCCTGGATGTGGTCCAAGCCGACTTGAACCATGGCTTGGCGAACTACGCAGACGGCCAATTCGACGTGGTCGTGCTGTCGCAGACGTTGCAAACCGTGATCGACGTGCGAACGGTGATCCGAGAGATGTTGCGAGTCGGCAGGCGAGGGGTGGTCAGCTTTCCGAATCTGGGCTACTTCAAACTGCGCGAACAATTGGCCCAGCACGGTCGCGCTCCGTTGGTCGCCTTGGGGGGCGGCAGCCGCTGGTACGAGACGCATAACGTGCGGTTCTTGACCATCGCGGACTTCGAAGAGTTTTGCCGAGACCACGCGATCACGATCCACGAACAGGTGGCGTTGGACACAGAGAACGGGCGACGCATCACCGACGATCCCAACCTGAACGCCGACCTGGCAATCGTCATGCTCAGCCGGTGATGCCGATGGCTCGACCGTCCAAACGTGTTGTAAATTTCCCCCGCTGGAACTTCGATGAATGGCGGTGGAAATTTCGCATCAACGCGCTATAATGGGAGCACAAGACATACTACCCCAATTTACCTGAGATCTGTATCCGAAGGGGAAGGGCATGCGATCACTGACTCGTTCAAGGGGACTCTGGTTCATCAATTTTGGTGTGGCTATCATCGCAGTCATCAGCATGACGCACCAATCTGCCGCCAACGAAGAGACCATCGACTACAACCGCGATATCAGACCCATCTTATCGAATTCGTGCTATGCCTGTCACGGTCCAGACACGGAGGATCAGAGGGGGGGGTTGCGTTTGGATCTCCGCGAGTCCGCGGTGGACCAATCCGGTGTCATCGTGCCGGGGCATCCTGAAGATAGCCGGTTGATGGGTCGGATCACCAGCGACATGACGTTCCTGAAGATGCCGCCACCGGATTCGAATCGTCCGGAGCTGACGGAGGCCCAAATCGATTTGATTCGGCGTTGGATCGCCGAAGGGGCTGAGTTCGACGAGCATTGGGCTTACACGGAATTGTCGCGACCTGCCGTGCCCGAGGTGAGCGATGATCGCTGGGTTCGCAATCCGATCGATGCCTTCATCGCCGCGCGGCTACAGCAGGCGGGTGTCGAGCCGGCGGACGAGGCGGATCGTCGGACTCTGATCCGCCGACTGGCATTCGATCTGACCGGGATGCCTCCGGATCCGGAGCAGGTGGACGCCTTTCTGGCCGATTCGTCCGAGGACGCGTACTCGCGTCTGGTCGAACACTTTTTGTCGGACCCGCGTTACGGCGAGCGGATGGCGCAGTATTGGCTGGACCTGGTCCGTTACGCTGATTCGATCGGGTATCATAGCGACAATCCGCGCGAGGTCAGCATGTATCGGGATTACGTGATCCGCGCGTTCAATGACAACCTGCCGTTCGATCGATTCACGATCGAGCAGATCGCCGGGGACCTGCTGCCAGACGCCGGTTGGGAGCAGTTGGTGGCCTCGGGTTACAACATGTTGTTACAGACGACGGAGGAAGGCGGGGCTCAACCGAAAGAGTACGAAGCCAAGTATGCGGCGGATCGGGTTCGCAATGTATCGGATGTCTGGATGGGGGTCACCCTGGCCTGTGCGGAATGCCATCACCACAAGTATGACCCGTTCACGATCGAAGACTTCTACAGCATGGCGGCCTTCTTCGCCGACATCCGGGAGCCGGCGGTCGGTCGCCGGCCGCAAACGCCCGTGCTGACCCCCGAGCTGGAATCGAAGCAGCGGGAATTGGAAGCGGCGGTGGCCGAGGCCCAGCAGGTGCTGGATTCTCCGACTCCCGAATGGCTCGCGGCCCAAGCCGATTGGGAGACGGCCATGCGCGAGGACGGTTTTGCCGAACCGGAGTTGGGAACCTGGCATTCGATCGGACCGTTTACGGCGTCCAGTTTCGAGGAAGCTCATGAGACCTCGTTCGGCCCGGAACAGGAGCTGGACCTGAAGAAGACGTATCGTGACGGTCAACTCAAATGGCAAGCTCAAGCGGATTGGAAGGATGGCCAGCCGATCTCGTTGACCGGACAGAATGCGGCCACCTACCTGACGCGGACGATCGTTGTCGACCAAGCGCAGCGTCTTCCGCTTCGGTTGGGCAGCGACGACAGCATCCAAGTCTGGGTCAACGGGCAGCGGGTGCTCGAACACAAGGTCCGGCGGGCGGTCGCGCCGGACCAGGAGCGTCTGACGATCGATTTACAGGCCGGCGAGAATCAATTGCTGATCAAGATCACCAACGCGGGCGGCGACAAGGGCTTCTATTTCGCCGTGGCCGATGGAGGCTTACCCGCCGAAATCGCCAGCATCCTACAGACCGAGGACGACCAGCGGGACGATGCGCAGCGGGCGGCGTTGTGGGAGTATTATCGCAGCGTCGCACCGGAATTGGACCAGGCTCGGCAGCGTCTGGCGGACGCTCAACAGACGCGGGAAACGTTCAACAACAACCTGCCCGTATCCTTGGTGCCCAGGACCGGCCCGCCTCGTACGACTCGCGTCCTGCCGCGCGGCGACTGGCTGGACGATTCCGGAGCCGTGGTCGAACCGGCGATTCCCGACGTTTTGGGCACGTTGAATACCAACGACCGGCGGCCCAATCGATTGGACTTGGCCCATTGGTTGGTCGCCCCCGATAATCCCCTGGTGGCTCGCACCATGGTCAACCGGCTGTGGATGCTGTTGTTCGGAGCCGGTTTGTCCCGCACGGTCGAGGATTTGGGAGCGCAGGGAGAACTGCCAACGCACCCCGATCTGCTCGATTGGCTGGCCAGCGAGTACATCGACAGCGGCTGGGACACCAAGCATCTGATCCGGCTGATGGTCCACAGTGCCGCGTATCGGCAGAGTTCGCTGGCCGACGAGTCGTTACGGAAGCGGGACGCGGAAAATCGCTTGTTGGCTCGACAGGCTCGATTTCGCTTGGACGCCGAAATGGTGCGAGATTCGATGCTGGCGATCAGCGGCTTGCTGGTCGAACAGCAGGGCGGTCCCAGCGTCAAGCCGTATCAACCGGCCGGATACTGGGCGCATCTGAACTTCCCGAGTCGCGAGTGGACCAACGATACGGGAGTGAGCCTTTACCGTCGAGGTTTGTACACGCATTGGCAGCGGACGTTCTTGCATCCCAGCCTGCTGGCGTTCGATGCGCCCAGCCGTGAAGAGTGTACGGCCCGACGGCCCCGATCCAATACGCCTCAGCAAGCTTTGGTGTTGTTGAACGACCCGACCTACGTCGAAGCGGCTCGTGTTTTCGCCGAGCGAATTCTTCGCGAGGGCGGCGCCGACGACGACAACCAACGCTTGGATTTCGCCTTTCGTCATGCGCTGAATCGAACACCGTCCAGCGAAGAACGCCAGGTGCTGTCCGACTTGCAAGGCCGGCACCTTCAGGAATTCCGGCAGGATCTGCCGTCGGCAAAGGCACTGTTGAGTGTTGGCGATTGGCTGCGAGATGAAGACCTCGATCCCGCCGAATTGGCTTCGTGGACCTCCGTGGCCCGCGTGCTGTTGAATCTGCCCGAGACCATTTTCCGTTATTGATAGAAAGCTGTGCCATGAACCTTTTTCATCAACCGGGTTGGTTGCAACATCGTCGTGATTTTTTGGGCGCCGCCTCGCAAGGACTGGGCGCCGCAGCGTTGGCGACGCTGTTCAACCCGCAACTATGGGCGTCCACCACCGATCCCGAGAAACATCCCTGGCCCGCAGCCCTCTCGACGCTGCACTACACGCCTCGCGCCAAATCCGTGATCTTCCTGTGCATGGCCGGTGGCCCGTCGCACCTGGAGACCCTGGATCACAAGCCCAAGTTGGCAGAAATGGACGGCCAGCCCATGCCGGCCTCGTTGACCGAAGGCCAACCGATCGCTCAGTTGCAGAACCGCGAATTGAGGTGCATGGCCCCCCAGCATCCGTTCAAGCGATGGGGGGAATCCGGACAGGAGATGTGTAAGGCGTTCCCGCACATCGGCTCGATCGCCGACGACATCTGCATCGTTCGATCGATGCAAACCGAAGCCATCAATCATGATCCGGCGCATACCTTCATGAACACCGGCACCACGATTTCCGGTCGACCCAGCATGGGATCGTGGTTGCTGTACGGTTTGGGCAGCGAATGCGACGACCTGCCCGGCTTCGTCGTCATGACCTCGGTGGGCGGCGGTCAGAACCAACCGATCGCGTCCCGCCAATGGCACAGCGGATTCCTGCCCAGCCGCTACCAGGGCGTTCCCTTTCACGCGCAGGGCGACCCGGTGCTGTATGTGCGCTCGCCTCGCGGAGTCAGCGATTCGCAACAGCGGGATGTCGTCGACACGGTGCAGCAGTTGAGTCGCTGGCACGGCCAGGCGGTCGAGCATCCCGAGATCGCCGCGCGCATCAGTCAGTACGAAATGGCTTTTCGTATGCAGACCAGCGTACCTGATCTGATGGATCTTTCGGATGAGCCTGAGCACGTGCTCGATATGTATGGCACTCGTGGCGGCGATGGTTCGTTCGCCTCGAACTGTCTGTTAGCCCGCCGACTGGTGCAACGCGGCGTACGTTTCGTCCAGTTGTATCATCGCGGCTGGGACCATCACGGCAACGTCAAGGGCGGCATCGAAGTGGTTTCGAGGTTGGTCGATCAAGGCACGGCAGCCCTGATCAAGGATTTGAAGCAGCAAGGCATGCTGGACGACACCCTGGTGATCTGGGGCGGCGAATTCGGTCGAACCCCCATGGCTCAAGGCACCGGCCGCGACCATCACATCCGCGGTTTTTCCTTGTGGATGGCCGGTGGCGGCATCCAACCCGGCATCACCTACGGAGCGACCGACGAACTCGGCTACAACGCCATCGAAGACCCGATACACGTCCACGACTTGCACGCCACCATCCTGTACCTGATGGGCATCGACCACACCCGGCTGACCGTCCGGCATCAAGGCCGCGACTTCCGCCTGACCGACGTCTTCGGCCACGTCGTCCATGACATCATCGCCTAGGTTTCGATGGTGCAAAGAGGCTCATCCGTGCCACGGCTTTGCCCTCCGTGCTACTCCGAAATTTCAGCCAACTGGCGGCAAATGGCCAGCCGGTGGTATGATGATGGGCGTCTGACGTGGCGTGTTCGATTTGTGCTTGTCAAGGCCAATGTCCTTGATCCCGCTTTTGTTCTGAGTAGAACGTCCCAGCGGGAGAGTCAAGGCGCTTTGGAGTGCGGTGGCTTGACGCCGCTTTCCTTTCGCGTCAGCTCTGGATTTTGCACGAAGACTGTTGGAAAAGCGGAGAGAAAGAAAGGCACAGCCAAAGCGGCGTCAAGCCACCGCACTCCAAAAAAGGGGCCCGGCCTGTGGGAATTAAAAATCGTCACGTTTCAGGCACCCAAGACTGTGCGAAAACGGTACAAATTGAACACGCCACGTCTGACGGAGGAGATGAAACGACGTTGAACGAACAAGGGCCGAGTTGATGATCCAGAACGAGCACCAGCCCTACGACAAGAGCAGCAAATGGCTGATCCAGCACCACGGAGACTCGATGCTACGGCTGGCCAAGGTGGGGCGGATCGAGAATTGGCGGCCCGCGCAGGCCGAGGTCGTCCAGCCACGCCAATTGCCGGACGGGCTGCTGGAGGTCCGGCTGCAAGGCGAGTCCCGCGACGACCTGTTCCTGATCGAAGTGGCCACCTACCCGGAACGTCGAGTCGCACAACAGCTTACGGGGGACCTGATGCTGGTGTATCTGGATCGAGGCGAGTTGCCGGAGGCGGTGACCTTCGTGCTGCGGCCGAAAGGCAAGTACCGGATTCCGCGGAGCCGCAACCTGCGCAGCCGCCACGGGTTGTCATCCTGCCATTTGAAGTGGCGAGTCGTGGAATTGTGGACGATCCCGGCAGCGGAGCTATTGGAGGCCGGCGACGTGGGCCTGATCCCGTGGGTTCCGCTGACCGATTGCGCCGACCCGCCCGAAAAGGTGATGGAACGCTGCCGGGATATGATCGAACAGAACGCTCCGTCGGGCGAAAAGGAGAACTTGCTGGCCGTCACCCAAGTGCTCGCCTATTTGCGGTATAATGACGTGGGACTACTAACGATTTTGGGAGGTAGAAAAGTCATGCTAGAATCGCCGTTGCTTGATGACATCTTCATGGAGAAATACGGGAACCTGCTGACCAAGAAAACCAGCGAGGCCGCTCGCCAGTCCGCTCAGCGGAGTATCATCACGATTTTGGAGACCCGGTTTGGGGCCGTTCCTCGAGAACTTGCCGACGAAATCAAGTCCGTGGCCGACGAGGACCAACTCCAAAAACTGGTGCAAACGGCCGCTTCCTGCCCCGATCTGGAGGCGTTTCGCGACGCGATCGACCGGCGCTAAGCGACGCTTTCAGGCGGAGGATATCGCAGCGTTTCCATCAGTCGATCGCTGCAGGTCGGCTCGCATTTACGTTTTGGTCTGAACGGGCCGATCACGCGCCCGAGGACCACCATCAAGGACCGCTCGTCCATCCGCTGTTGACGCTCGTCGGGGGTGTACGACTTGTGTACGGCACCCGCAAGCCACCGGGGCCAAAAGACTGGACGCCGGGCGACGTGCGCGTTGCCGATTTCTGGCTGGAGACATGGCCATACGGTGCCGAGATATGATCGAACAGAACGCACCGTCGGGCGAAAAGGAGAACTTGCTGGCCGAGAAAACCAGCGAGGCCGCTCGCCAGTCCGCTCAGCGGAGTATCATCACGTTTCTGGAGACCCGGTTTGGGGTCGTTCCTCGAGAACTAGCCGACGAAATCAAGTCCGTGGCCGACGAGGACCAACTCCAGAAACTGGTGCAAACGGCAGCTTCCTGCCCCGATCTGGAGGCGTTTCGCAACACGATCGACCGGCGCTAAGCAACGCTTTCAGGCGGGGGATACCGCAGCGTTTCCATCAGTCGGTCGCACTGGGTCGGCTCGCATTTACGTTCTGGTCTTAACTGGCCGATCACGCGCCCGAGGACCACCATCAAGGACGGCTAGTCCATCCGCTGTTGACGCTCGTCGGGGGTGTACGACTTGTGTACGGCGCCCGCAAGCCACTGGGGCCAAAAGACTGGATGCCGGGCGACGCGCGCGTTGCCGATTTCTGGCTGGAGACATGGCCATACGGTGCCGGGATGCGATCGAACAGAACGCACCGTCGGGCGAAAAGGAGAACTTGCTGGTCGTCACCCAAGTGCTTGCCTATTTGCGGTATAATGATCTGGGACTACTAACGATTTTGGGAGGTAGAAAAATCATTCTAGAATCGCCGTTGCTTGACGACATCTTCATAGAGAAGTACGGGAACCTACTGACCGAGAAAACGCGCGAGACGTATCACCGGAATATCATCACGGTTCTGGAGACCCGGTTTGGGGCCGTTCCTCGAGAACTAGCCGACGAAATCAAGTCCGTGGCCGACGAGGACCAACTCCAGAAACTGGTGCAAACGGCAGCTTCTTGCCCCGATCTGGGGGCGCTTCGCCGCGCAGTAACGCGAAGCGGGCGGCACGTCCGCTGAACGCCCGCCATTCCGACCCGATGGCGACCCGCACAGCGGACTCCCTGGAACCGCGAAAAGTGCTGGAACTGCGAAAAGCGAACTGCGAAAAGTGCCACCCATCAACTGCAGGATCAACACATTGCATCCGTTCGTTCGGACACAGGAAAGCACACAGAAAGGTGGGTAACAAGACATGGGTGGCACCTATCGCACCGCAGGTGCTGGACATGTTGGCCCGCAGACCCTATCCTGGTATTGGAAACTGAGGCTGAAAATGAGTAGATCCCTTCTTCATTCACAGACTTGGCCGACGCCAAAGAGCCGCGACGTAGGCTCATACGGCTCTGTCGAACTGTACGCAGAAGCGCTTCGTATGGCGCAGCGTGAAGGGGTAATTACGCCAGCGCTCCTTGGCTCGAAGGACAACGGCCTTGGGGCACGGCTCCGAGGGTTGCACATTGTCAAGAGTCCTACGAAGACGATCGCCGAAGATCTACTTCGCGAACTAAAGGCTTACGGGTGGATCAGACCTTCGACCAACGAACCACCATCATTGATGTTGACGGATGCTGGAAAGAAAATCACGGAAACTCTGAAGAGCGACCCCCGTGGCTTTCGACGTAAACTGTTGGTCAAGATGCACGAGTGGTTTCAGATCCCTGGATGGTTTGTAACTCGTCTTCATGCGATCAATCCGAAGCATAATGGAGAAGTTGTGCTCCCTTCTCCTTGCAAAGATTGGACGCCGGAGGCGCGAAATTGGGAAGATGTGAAGTGGACAGATGAGTTGGAGATCCAGGTTACGCGTTCATATGACCAGACAAAGGCACTGCTACCCCATGGGTTTCCTGTTATGCTCGACACTTGGATCGGCCAGATCAAACGCGAATGGGAAGAAATTTCGAACGCGCGTCGCCGACGCGTCTCCCGACCAAAGATCGAGCCCGGTGAAAAGGTGAAGACTTACGCTCCCCGTGGCAGGCTTTCTCGATCCATGCGTGCTGCAGCCGTCGAACTGCTGTTCGCGAATAAACGGCCGTTGGATGGACGCGAGGATTTTGAAACTGCGAAACACCCCATTCCGCCGCGGTCCTTCCAATCTTGGTGCCCACTCCTTGAATCGCTCGAACTCATTTTCTACACCGACTCGCATCCCAGTGTTACCGGGCGAGTTATCTTCCCCTGCAGTGCATTTCGTGGCCCGACATGCGATTCGCGATTCGAGGAAATATCGGGCGTCCGTGACCCGGAGGGAAGGACGCTGTGGTTGCATTCGCCCAGTTGGTCAACGGAGACAAGCCGCCAGTTTATCGAAACTCTCCATTCGGTGTACATCGGAACAAAGAGTCGCACAAAAACGTTGTACGTGTCTTTGCTGGACGTTCGCGACGAGGTCTGTCGTCGGTTGAGACTAAGTTCCTTCACTTTCGACGAATTCCTGGGGGAAACGATCCGCTACTCGCTAAATTCTCCGGGAGACCGGGCATTTGCTATTTCGGTTGAAAGCGATGTCCGACCGAACCTGCAAGGAGGCCACGGAGTCTTTCGGCGGCCTGTCTACCTCCAAAATGTACCCCATTCCTTGATTGCGATCTCGTTTGCCACTTGAACTGGAGTCGCTCACATGACCAACCCGCTTCTTCGCCAACCACATCGCTCACATGTCAACGTGGCGACGAGATATGTCAATCTCGGTCTTCGAAGTAATCCTTTCCCATCCGAGCCCGCCGTAACTCCCGATAGCGACGATCCGCGATTAAACGGAGAAATCTACTGCGAATCGCTTCACGAAGACAAGAGGCGCAGGTTCGAGGAAATGCTGATTCGGACCCCAAATCGGCCAAGCGTGAGATCGATTGTATTTCTGATGGATCACGCAAGCCGCCGAGGGCGCGGAATTGGCAAGACAGCCTTTCTAAATCGACGTCGCAAAAACATCTCTGCGGACCTTGGTGCCTCGGCATCGGCAGACACTGAAATTGTGTTCGCTGCACACATCATTCCAAAGTCCGAGCCGCAGACGAGGAAGTTTTGGCAATTTGGCCGATTAGTTATCGAGACACTCAACGAGCAGGACGCCTTGCTTCAGGCTCTGTGTCGATTAAGGGCAAAAAGCTCCATGATTCCAGAGGAGACCCTAGCCGAGGCTGGTAGCCCCGAGCAATGGCCGCAGACGATTGCAGACAACGAGTGGCTACGGAGCCGCTTGCGACGGCAAGACCACGATCCGCTCATCAGCCTTAACACAGAGGTTTGTGGAATGCTCTTGAGAGCGCGTGTGCCGGACGAACTAGCCAACGCCGTCGCATACCGAGCGCATGACGCGTTTAAGTTCCGACGAGAATACCTTGACGGATTAACTGACTATTGGTGGCGGCGAGACGGCGGGCGATTGGTCTTTGATGGGCTCGTCAAGGTGTTCATGGCTGCCGATTACACGCGCGGATTGTTGCTGGTGGACGAAGTCGAAAAGATCGTGTTTCGGCAGAATGTTCAAGAGAGGCGGGCATTTGTAGATGCTCTCCGGTTCTATCTCATTGATGGCGATTCGGCCGCCGCACTCAACAAATTCTTTGGCTTGCTGCTTACCATTCATCCCGGAGTCCAAGAGCTTCTTTTGCCGCACTGGAATGCTGCGGGACTCGACCGGCTCGCCGCCCTGGGCGAACCAGAAGCCCAGCAGTACACGATCTACCTCGGTCCGCTAAGCCCTGACCAGGCTGAGCCGTTGGTTCAGACATACCTCGATTATTTCCGTTCTGATGAGAAGGAAGCAGGCATGCTCAAGCCGTTCGATGCCGAGTCCGTCAAAGAGGCCCTCGCTTTAACACATGGCGTGCCCGGACCAATGCTCAATCTCCTTCACCGTGTGATTGAAAAGGCCGTAGACGAACAGGTGCCCCAGATTGACCGCTCGTTCGTGAAGAGTGCTTACGATTTGTCGAAGAGAGCCGAGCCAGAAGCACCGCCGGGGCCAGCCTACCTGCCAACGTCTACTGTTGATCTGACTGAACGGGAGCAGACTTAGACATGCAGTTCTCTCTCTTGGACAGCGATAGCATTCGGGAGTTGTTAACTCGCAAACGCGACGAGGGCGACACAGCCAGCGACTATGGCGTTTGTTCTGTCGGCGATTACTTTCGACAAATTGAATCAATTAAGAAGTCTGACAATTCCGATGCTGCATTGGACTCCATCTGCTCACGTGCGACGATGCTACATAAGCGTATTGACGACGGGACGATCTACATGCCAGCGCTCGAACTAAGCACATTGCAGTTCGCCTTGTTCGAAGACGAAGATTTCTATCGGGAGCCTCGTCTGCACGTCGGCATCGCTACAGCCGACGTTCCGCCTGAGTCGACTGTTTCGATGCTCGTACTGCGAGAGTTCGATAGGGCCTTTGACACGGGGTTTTTTGACGAGTACTGCCGATACAAGAGCGAGTGAGTGAGCATGTATCAGGTGATTCTGGATACCGTCGTGATGGGGGAGTTCTTGGCGCAGTTTTTTGACAGGCAAGCCGCCAGTCGAGGGGCAGGTCGCTTCGTACCGGCAGGATGGATTACGAATGATCTCGCGCGTCGGCTGAATCGCATACTGGACCTCCAATGTTCAGGTTTTCTCGACGAGGACTCGCCGCATTCCGGGTCAGGTGTTGTGATATCGAGCTTTGCCTTCGTGGAACTTGTGCGTAAGTGGGATGATATAGTGGAAGGACGATTTGGGATGCTCGAGTTTCGCGTATTCTTGGACCAGCCCCCGGAATGGGTGATCATTGATCCATTGGACGAATTCTTAACACAAGCGTTTGCAGAAGTACCTAGTCGTGTCTTGGATCATAATGGTAACTGGCTTTCGATTGAATGGGCGGATGCGGTGCATGCGGCGACGACCATTTCAAGAGGCCGAAATGCGATGCTGGCCACCTCCGACAAAAAGATGACACTCATACCGGAACTCAAGGGCCGCGTGATAGAGCTATCGCGGTCCTAATCTCGTTCGGCTATGGATCAACAACGGCAGCAAGTACCAAAGGTGCCACCCATCAACCACACAATCAACACATTGCATCCGTTGGTTTGGAAGGCGAGATATACACAGAAAGATGGGAGAGAAAGGTGGATGGCATCTATTCCCCTGGGGTTTTCCTTGTGGATGGTCGGTGGCGGTTTCCAGACCGGCATCACTTACGGAGCAACCGACGAACTCGGCTACACCGCCATCGAAGATCCGGTGCACGTCCACGACATCATCGCGTAGGTTGCGATGATGCAAAGATAATCCACAGAATGTACTCACACGAGTCCCCGTCTGTGGCATCCATTTGTCATGCTCGTGCCGGACGACTGAGGCATTCCCATTGGCGGACCAACGCTAATTCGACGTCGGCACCCCGCGTATTCCAGAAATGACGTACAGCCTTGGCGATGCCGGTTTCAATGCGCCGCTGGCTTAGCATAAGTCGAACTTCTCCAAAATCGCCTGCGAGAGAAGCCCGCTTGTCTTGTTCAAGATGCGACGCCGCGCGAGGGATACGTAATGATCGTCGATTTCGTATCCAATGCTGTTTCGCCCGCACCCGAGTGCTGCGACGGTCGTGGTCCCCGTCCCGGAAAACGGGTCAAGTACCGTGTCCCCAACGAAGCTGAACATGCGAATCAATCGATCCGCGAGAGCTTCGGGATATGGGGCCGGATGATGTCGCGTCGATGCGCCGGTCAAGCCGGACCAGATTTGCAAAAACCACTCTTTGTGTTTGTCGTGCGAAATGATGCTAAGCAATCGTGCGGCATTGCTGGGATTTCGATATCCACCCGGCTTTCGCTCCATCAATATGAACTCAACATCGTTCTTGATCACGGCGTTTGGCTCATAAGGTTTGCCCAGAAAGCCTCCGCCACCATTTTCGACCTCATGGACAACGTTTGCGATCTTGTTCCAGATGATCGGCGCCAGGTTGTCGTACCCGATTGCCCGACAATGTTCCTGAATGGAAGCATGAAGCGGAACAACCGTGTGGCGACCGTGATTCTTTCTGCGCGAAAGGCATACATCGCCAACGACACAAACGAGCCTGCCGCCCGGGACGAGTACGTCGAAACAGCGTTGCCATACCTTATCCAACTCGGCAAGGAAATGGTCGTAGTCTTTCAAGTGTCCCATCTGCCCATCGGAATGGCGGTATTCCTTTAGCGTCCAATAGGGTGGCGACGTGAGGACCAGGTGAACCGAATGCGGTTCGACTCCAGCCAATTCTCGAGCGTCGCCGTGAACACTGCGGTGCAGTGTGGGAATCTCACCAATCACACAATCAAGTTCTGCGAGGCGCCTGGCGTCTTTCGCCAATTCGGGGATCGCGGTCTGCAGATCACCCAAATCGTGCGTCCAAGCGGGCAATACGTCCTCAAGGCACATGAATGGCGGGGAAAATGGGGCTAGATCAACCGTTGTCATCTCGAATTCCTCTGGAAACCGCCGATCATAGCGTCACGATCACATTTGAGAAACGACGTGCGAAGGGCCCAAAAGCGCGGCCAACGAGGACGAAAACGTATTGCAATCTATCCTGCCTGCTCTTGTGCCCCGGCTTTGCCATCCGTGCTATTCCGGGATTTCAGCCAACTGGCGGCAAATGGCCAGCCGGTGGTATGATGATGGACGTCTGACGGAGGGGACGAAACCACGTTCAACGACCGAAGGGCCGACCTGATGCTGGTGTAAGCACCCGGCCAGGAGTTTCTTATCAATGAAGGTAGCCTTGCATTGGGGCAGCAACGGGGTCGGGAGTCGTTTTCGGATGAACCGATTCCCACGTGGCCCCCGAGCGCCGAGCGGGGATCCGATCGGGTCCCGTTCAGCGTTTGGGACCCACACGATCGTTGGCCGAAAACGACTCCCGACCTCGTTGACCTCAATCGTGCAACCAACTTCGATCGAAAAGGACCTTTAGCCGGGTGCTTATGCCTTGACAAAATCCTGCGATCCCTCCAGAATCACGCGCGCTAAAGGTGATCTGATTTTCTGTTTCTGGGAAACGTTACCGTGCCGATTTACGAATTTTACTGTTCGCATTGCCATGTGGTCTTCAACTTTTTCGCGCGTCGACCCGACACGACCAAGCGCCCGGCGTGTCCCAAGTGCCAGCGCCCGAAGCTCCAACGCCACTTGTCCCGCTTCGCCATCTCCAAGGGTCGTGCGGAACCCGGCGAGGACGACCTGCCAGCCGACATGGACGAGGCGGCGATGGAAGCGGCCATGTCGGAACTGATGAACGAGGCCGAGGGGATCAATGAGGACGATCCGCGCCAGATGGCTCGCATGATGCGCAAGCTGTTCGAAAAGACGGGCATGCAGCCGGGTGACAGCATGGAAGAAGCCATGCGACGTCTGGAGGCGGGAGAAGACCCCGACAAGCTGGACGAGGAAATGGGCGATCTGCTGGAGGACGACGATTCGTTGTTCGGCGGCGCCGGCAAAGCCCGCAGCCTAAGCAGCGTGGCCCGAAAACTGCGCCCGCCGACCGTCGACGAAACCCTGTACGATCTGTAGCCGTCGGCGCCGCATCCATCGTCGGCCCGTAACTTGGTCTTTGGCGATTTTCGAATTCTGGTAGAATGTCGGCCCGTAGATCTGCAAGAGTCCACAAAAAAGGAGTTAATGATGGGCATATCTAGTTTGTTCGCTGGCAGAACCTCCGCACCTTCCCATCTCCAAGACGCCGTCGCCGAGTACCATCGGCTACGCCGGATTCGTCTGCGTCTGAATAATGAACTTGCCAGCCGGCTCCCGAGAGATGTACTCGACGAAGGCGCCAAGAAGATTGGCATCTTCAAGCGAGGCAAATTGGTGTTCGAGTGCGAAGACCAGCTCGCCGTTTTGATGGATTATTGTCTGTACGACGTCTATCGCCGGGGACGCAACGCGATCGACCGGTATCTTTGCGAGAGCCCGCCCGATCCGGATTCTGACGAGATGGCCTGCCTGAACGCAATGCAGAACGCCACGTTCACATTGCTTGTCGTTCGCGATATCGAACCGGGCGCGGGTTGCTACGTACAGAATCTCTTTACCGAAGAGACGCGACTGCTGATCGACATGGGACTTTCGCAAACGGCTAGGCCAGGACTGGTCTTGGCGACACGGATCATGGAGTTTGATGACTACATCACCACCGGGGGCGCGGCGCTGCCGTTAAGCGTTCTGGACGCTGACAAGTTGGAACAATGGCAACAGAAACTGCGTACGGGCGTTCACGTCGAAAGATATGACCCTGCCCCGCTCATTCGCCAAGCCATCCGTCAAGGCGCATCGGAACAAGTCCGGTTTTCAGATACGGACCAGGAAGACCGCTTCGACGCCGAAGATTTCACTCCCTCACCACGAACTCATCCAGACCGGCGAAAGCGGACGGGTGCCAAGTCGAAGACTTCGGCCAACCGGCGGTGCCGTTGCGGCAGTGGCAAAATGTACAAGAACTGCTGCGGGAAAAAATAGCCGTAAGCACCCGGCCAGGAGTTTTTTGTCAATTAAGGTCGCCTTGCATTGGGGCCGCAACGGGGTCGGGAGTCCTCGTGCAAGGCAACCTCGATTGGCAAGAAACTTCTGGCCCGGTGCTTAGTCATCCTCATACGTCCATCTCCATCGCATTCCGGTCTCGGAGATCCCGGACCACGTGAGGCAGTTCTCTCATCCAGTTGCGAATATTTCTCCGTCTATCCTTTAAGGAGCCCAAAGTCAGCCCAATAGGGACGCGAAAGCGCAAGAATTTTTTGAATTTTTTCGAAAGCGGCCTGATTTGACTATTAAGAGGGGAACGCAATCCGTGCTTCTATGCACCAAAGTGTTGAATCAAATTCGTTTATTTGACTAAGAACCCACCACCCCCCCAAATTGACCGTGCGGCGAGGCGAAGAAAAGATTCTTTGAAGGGGCCGGATGCTCTAGCTCACCAATCAGCCTTCCGCCGACACGGGGTCGGCGGTGAATCCGGACCAATCATCACCACGTCGATAGGGGTGGTCGGACGTCGATGACACCCGTCGTGAAGTAACATTAGCTGCCACCTTTTCTGATAGAGCCTACGCCAGTAATCCTTTTTTGATTTGGCCGTGGACGTCGGTCAACCGGTGTCGGCGGCCCTGGTGGCGGAAGGTCAAGCGTTCATGATCGATTCCCAAGAGATGCAGGATCGTGGCGTGCAAATCGTGGACGTGGACCGGATCGCTCGTGATGTTATAGCTGAATTCATCCGTCTGGCCGTAAGTGGTGCCCGGTCGGACGCCGCCGCCGGCCAACCACATGGTAAAACAGCGGGGGTGATGGTCGCGGCCGTAGTCCGTAGCGGTCAGTTTCCCTTGGCTGTACGCCGTGCGTCCGAATTCGCCGCCCCAGACGACCAGTGTGTCGTCCAACATGCCGCGCTGTTTCAGATCCTGGATCAATGCGGCGCACGGCTGATCGGTCTGCTGGCACTCCCTGCGAATGCCGCCCGGCAACCCGCCGTGATGGTCCCAGTCCTGGTGGAACAACTGGATGAACCGCACATCGCGCTCGGCCAAACGTCGAGCCAGCAGGCAATTGGCGGCGAAGGTGCCCGGGTCGCGGCTGTCCGGCCCGTACAATTCGAAGATGTGCTCGGGTTCATCCGACAGATCGGTCACCTCGGGCACGGACGTCTGCATGCGGTAGGCCATCTCGTACTGGCCGATGCGGTCTTCGATGGCGGGGTCCAAGGTGCGCTCGTATTCCAACTCGTGCAACTGCTGCAGATGGTCCAGCATCTGTCGACGGCTGGTCGAGGAAACACCGGGCGGATTGGTCAAGTACAGCACGGGGTCGCGTCCCGGGCGAAATTGGACGCCTTGATGGCCCGCTGCCAAGAAGCCACTGCCCCACAGCCGCGCGTACAAGGGCTGACCGCTCTTGTCCTTGGTGACCAAAACGCAGAAGGCGGGTAGATTCTCGTTCGTCGTTCCCAAGCCGTAGCTCAGCCAGGAACCGATCGAGGGCCGACCGGCGATCGGCGACCCGGTCTGGAAAAAGGTGATGGCCGGGTCGTGGTTGATGGCTTCGGTATGCAGGCTCTTGATGAAACACAGGTCGTCGGCACAGCGAGCCGTATGTGGCAGCAACTCGCTGAACCACGCACCCGATTGGCCGTGCTGCTGGAACTCGAAAATCGAACCGGCCATCGGCAGCGTGGCCTGATTGCCGGACATGCCGGTCAAACGCTGACCGCGGCGAACCGAATCGGGCAACTCCTGGCCGTTCTGTTCGTTCAACAGCGGTTTGTAATCGAACAGATCCATCTGGGACGGCCCGCCGCTCATGAACAGGTAGATCACTCGCTTGGCTCGAGGCGGATGATGGAAGTTCCGCATCACGCCGCCTTGGCCATCGACGGCGTCCACAGTCGCGGCGGCCGAATCGGTTGCCAGCAGATGAGCGAGCGCTGCGGTTCCCAGCCCCAGTTGTGTGCGGGCGAAAAAGTGCCGCCGAGTCATCCGGTCTTGCAGGTTCATGTCGAATTCTTCCTTTATCGTTTCATTACCGTTTCATCGTAGTTCAGTAATGCTTGTGCCACGACGGTCAGGGCCGCCAGTTCGGATCGATCGATTTGATCGTCCGCGCGATGGTCGCCGACTTGCAGGAATGCACTCGCCGCGTCCAAGTCGGCGGCGAAAGCCGTCTGCTGCTGATGGTACAACGAACGCAACACCCGGCGCTGCGCTTCGCTGGGCGTGCGGCTGGTCAGCATCCGGAATATCCGCTGCAACCGCGCGTCAAGATCGTCATCGGCCTGCATCACCCGCGCAGCCAGCGCTCGTGCGGCTTCGACGTACTGCGGGTCGTTCAGCAGCACCAGCGCTTGCAGCGGAGTCGAAGTCGCTTCGCGAGCGACGACACACACCTCGCGCTCGGCCGCGTCCAAGGTCACCATGGCGGGCGGCGGCGAGGTGCGTTTCCAGTAGGTATACAGGCTGCGGCGCCAACTGCCTTCGCCCTGGTCCCGTACGTATCGGGCGTTGGATTTTTCCTCCCACAACCCTTCGGGCTGGTACGGTTTGACCGGAGGTCCTCCGATCCTTCCGACCAGCAGACCGCTGGCGGCCAACGCCTGGTCACGAAGTATCTCTGCGGGCCAGCGGTAGCTGCGACCTCGCGCCAATAGTTCGTTTTCCGGATCGCGAACATGCAGCTCGGGATCGGATTCGGACGACTGCCGGTACGTCGCCGACAGGACCATTCGCTTGATCAGGGCTTTGACGTCCCAGCCGGATTCGACGAAGGAAACCGCCAGCCAATCCAGCAACTCGGGATGCGACGGCAAACGGCCCTGATTGCCGAAATCCTCGGGGCTCGCCACCAAGCCGCGACCGAACAACGTCTGCCAGAAGCGGTTGACCGCGACACGAGCGGTCAATGGATGCTGCGGGTCGGTCAACCACTGAGCCAGCCCCAACCGGTTGGGCGGCAGCCGGTCATCCCATGCCAGGACGGCTGTCGGCGTGCCCGGTTCGACGCGTGCACCAGGCGAGTCATATTCGCCTCGTTCCAGCAGATAGGTCGGTCGCGGCTCGGCCATCTCTTCCATGACCATCAGTTCCTGAATCGGTTCGACCAGCGAACTGCGATGCCGCCGCAATTGACGCAGCTCGGAGAGCGTCTCGCGATACGCTTCGTCAAAATTGCTCAGGTAGTAATCGAACAGCCGCTGCCGTTGATCCTCGGTCAACTCCTCTTGAGCCGTTTGAAGCAATCGATCCAGCGGTTGGCCGTCGGCCAATTGAGCCGCCTCGACGGGCGTCAAGCAACGGTGGAACACCTTCAGTTGGTCCACCCTTCCATGACGAAAACCCCGGTCGCGAAAACGCTGGCCGATCGTCAATTCGTTGGCGCCGCCGCCGGTGATCTCCTTGAACAGCCCGTCGCGGACGATCTGGACATCCGTCGGTTGACCGTCGACGTACAGTGTCAATCCATCCGCGCGACTGGACCCATCATAGGCCATTACGACGTGCATCCAGCGTCCGATCGGGACCGGTTCCGATGCCTGGATGCCGATCGCGTTTCCGGGCCAGAAGTGGACCAGCGAGGCACTCAATCGTCCGTCTTCGATCAGCAGTTGGTACCCTCGGCTGCCCGCGTCCGTCCAGGCTCGGGAACGATGGAAGATCACCGCACGGTCCATCTCCTCGGGGATCTTGATCCAAAGCGCGACGCTGAAGGCGTCATCACGAGCGAAATCGCCGCCGACCGCCGTGGTGATGTTGTTCTCGCCGCTCAGCAGCAACCCGTTGCCGATCCGCCCCGGAACCACCTGCGGATCGTCCGAAGCCTTGGCGGGTCGCGCTTCGTCCGCCAAATTCACCAACCTGCCGTCATCGATCGACTCCAGCGGAAAGTCGCCGATCAAGTCGGCCATCCACGATTCTTCGGGCCGCTGCGAAAGCCAAGCTTCGAACGCTTCACGTCGCTGATCCGCCAGGGCGGCCAGTCGTTTTTCGGATTGCCGGATCTCCGCTTCCGCCGCTGCGATCTGTCGATCCTGTTCGTCGGTGGTCAACAGGAGCGTCGGATTGGGCATGGCGTTGGTGAAATGGGAATACAGACCGCTTTCATCAATGTTGTCGAAGAAGGCGAACAATTGGAAGTATTCTCGTTGGCTGATCGGATCGTACTTATGATCGTGGCAACGGGCACAGCTAAGCGTCAGGCCCAGGAAGGCGGTGCCCAGCGTATCGGTCCGATCCGCCACGTAGTCCACGCGAAACTCTTCCTCGACGCTGCCTCCTTCGTTCGTTTGCCGGTGCAGGCGGTTGAACGCCGTCGCGATGCGCTGGTCGCGAGTCGCATCGGGCAACAGGTCACCGGCCAACTGCCAGGTGATGAACTGGTCGTAAGGCAGATTGTCGTTCAAGGCGCGAACGACCCAGTCGCGATAGGGCCAGACATCCCGATGCACGTCGGCCTGGTAGCCGAACGTATCGGCGTATCGAGCCGCGTCCAACCAATCGACCGCCATCCGCTCGCCGAATCGCTCGGATGCCAGCAATCGATCCACCAGACGCTCGTACGCGTCCGGCGAATCATCCGCCAAGAATCGATCAACCTCCTCCAGCGTCGGCGGCAAGCCCGTCAGATCCAGCGTGACGCGACGAATCAACCGCTCGCGGTCGGCTTCGGCGGCCGGTTGGAATCGCTCGCGCTGCAAACGATCCAAAACGAAATGGTCGATCTCGTTTTTCACCCAATCATTTTCCTGGACCTCGGGCAATGGAGCTTTCTCCGGCGGCAGCAGCGACCAATGCTCCTTCCAATCGGCTCCCTGCTCGATCCATCGGCGCAGCAATTCGATCTCGTCAGCCGTCAGGGTCAATTTCGAGTCCAATGGCGGCATGCGTGTCCAGTCCGACTGCGACGAGACCCGTAAGAACAACTCGCTTTCTTCCGGCTTGCCCGGCAACACCACGTGCGACGCTTCGGAATACTCGAGGGCCGCGAACAGTCCCTCGCGAGTGTCCAAACGCAAGCCAGCGTGTCGCGTTTGGTCGTCCGGTCCGTGACAGAAAAAGCAGCGGTCGGAGAGAATCGGTTTGATGTGCCAGTTGTAGTCGATCTGCTCGGGCAATTCTGCGGCCTTGGACTGAACGCCCCCCGAGGCAAACAGGCTGGCCAGCAGCAGACAGATCGCTACGGTCACCGACGGTTTTATCGTCATTTCCAGAGAACCCCACCTACAGACCAAAAGGCCCCGTGATCTCGGTCATTTCACTTCGTGACCATGATGCCCGAGCCGATCCATCTATTTCTATGGATTGGTGGTCGATATGTCAAACGATCCGGGGAAAATCCGGCGCAGTTCAGGGCAAGACGCGGGCCTGCTGATGGGTCAACTGTTGCCGATAGACCCGTTGCAGTTCGTCCTGCAGACGCGGATCGTCCGGCTGGCGGCTGATGCACCACTGGAGCTGTTCGACCGCTTCGGCGAATCGCTCGTTTCGGACCAGGGCTCGGATCAGCAAGCGACGGTGCCCGAAGTCGCTGGGCGTCAACATCACGGCATGGCGAGCCGCAGCGAGGAACTGTTCCACGTTCCCCGCGAATTCGTAGACCGACGCGGCCTGCACCCATTGGCGACTGGCCGCATCGCCTGTCAATTTGGCCGCATCGTCTTGCAGTGCCTTCGCATAGCCATCCGCGATCTCCAAGGCCTGATCGTTCAGCCGGCGGCGTCGGTAGTGGGCAAACAGCCGTCGCAGACCATCGGTGTCCGGCTGGAAATACTCGACGAACGCGGCGGCGGGCGCCTGGGAGGCCAATTCTTCGATGATGTACTGACGCTGATGACGGTCTTGGTGAAAGGCCAGCTTCCACAGATCCAAGGCTCGTTCGTAGTCGCCCAGCAGCGCTGCTTCTCTGCCGGCTGCTACCAAAACGACGCCGCTGTGCGGTTGGACCGTCACCGCCTGTTCTACGAACGCCGCTTTCGTCTCGGCATCTCCGCCCTCCAAAAAATCCAATTGGGCCAGATAAGCGTAGCCGTCGCCGTACAGAGGACATCCTCGAAGCGCCTGAAGGGCATGCCAGTGCGCTTGGTCCAGCCAGCGTCGATTGTCGCCCATCACGACCGATAACCACCGGTTCATCTTCTCCAGTGTTTCGAAGTTGGAAGCCAACGCCGCATCGCGGATCTGGTCCAATGGCATCGGATTGTTGCTCTCTGACTGCCGCTGTTCGAATTCACGAAGACTGTGCTGAGCCATCCGTATATGGGCGCGAGCGTGATGGGGATCGTGCTGCAGCGTCTGATGCAAATTCTTCAGCATCGCCATCGTCACGTCGCTGGACGCCTCGCGAAAGTCAGGAACCGAGTTCCTTTCTGCTACAGCCAGTCGATAGTAGGCGTCCCAATGCGAAGAAGCCAACGCTGCCGATTTCCGATCGGCGACCATCATGGTGGCCAACAGCAACCCGCCAATCGCGATGGCAACGGCCAGCGGGCGCGAAAAATCCAGGTGTCGAGGCCGCCATACAATGCCTGCGGGGCTGGTACGCGAGCATTGAAAACGATTCAACTGGTAGATCCGGCAAGCACAGGCTGCCAGGATCACCGTCAGCGACAGGCAGGCCGGAATGTACCAGACGAAATCGCCCAGAGAATGCACCGCGCTGGCCAGCAAGCCTGCCAGGACGGCGATCGCCGCTGAATGGGTCGTTCGGTCGGCGGGACCCAGGCAAACTCGCAAGCACCAAGACCATGCCAGTAGGATTCCGGCGACGGCCAGCAGCAGCCCGAGGACGCCCATCTCCAAGGTCAGGTGCAGGTAACCGTTTTCGCCGTGCGTGAATTCCGTATCGAAGTCTTGGGTCATGTACGTATGGTAGATCTCGCGATGGCTGCCAGCCCCCGTTCCCGGGATCAGGAATTTGGGGATCGCTGCCAAGTGAGCCTCCCATAATGCCGTGCGGCCGTAGCAAACCTCGTTCAGCGATTGCGAATCCCGCAGGGTGCTCATCCGCCGTGCCAGCGGCTCGTACCCGTAGATCGCCAACGCGGTGCTCAAGACCAGCATCAATCCGGCCAGCCGCAACCACGCTTGAGACTTGAGCAGACCGCCGCGAGTCATCAGCACGATGACGACAAAGCAAGAGATGCCGGCCGTGACAACCCCGCCTCGCGAAAACGTCAGCAGGATCGCCACCAGGACCAGTCCCGCACCGATCAACAAGGCCGGTTTGCCGTACGGGGACGCCGTCGAGCGATCGAAGCCGCCAGACGTCGCCGGACCGGACGACCACATTCGCTGCAGCCACCAAAAGAGTGGACCAAGCCCCAAGATCAGAAAGTGGGCGAAGTGGTTCTGGTTGGGAAACGAACCTCGTACAGCTCCGAACGTCGTACGTTCCGGATGCTCATAGATCCACAGGAACTTGCCGTTGCCCAGCAGCATCTGGGATAGCCCCAAAATGGCCATTCCAATCGCGGCCAAAGCCAGCCAGCGCAGCAAGCGTTCCACGTCGCCCATCTGTCGGATTCGCTGGAGCACAACCAAGAACAGCATGCCGTGCGCCAAAAACGTCACCAGGCCGCCCTGCGTGCTGCGCGGCGTCAGCGATAGCTGGTTCCAGGTGCCCATCAATGCCGCTTGTTCCCCATCAGCCGTCCAAGCAGGCAGCAGCCTGGCTTGCTCGGGTGAAACGCGCTCGATCACTGCTGCCGGAAGCGGCACCAATTGCAGCACAAGCAGCACCACGCCGCCCAGGATCAAAAACTCTGCCCCCGACAGACGCCAGCGCGGCCTCGGGGACACACATAAACGTCCCAGCCAGCAGACCGCTGCGACGACCACACAGCCTACGTAGACCAGCCGGCCCACATCATGGCGACCGCCCAAAAACAAGGGCGCCAGGAAGATCACGGCGGCCAACGCCAAGTCCGTCAGCGCCAGCAGTGCGCGCGCGATCGGACCATCCGACGACCGCTGCGGCCGGCGACTTTCCGACGGGTCAGCGGCATCGACCGTCTTGCTCATCCGTGACACGGCACGCCCTCAATCCTGGGACTCAGATCAGTGAGCGGCAAAAGTAGCGATTTATCGTGTCTCGGGCAAGATGAAACGCGCCGTTTCTTTCAAATCGGACCCGGCTACTGGGAAATCACGCACTGGCAATTCGCTGAGCGACTCTTAGCTTTGCGCTGCGGCTGCGTGGATTGGCCGCCGCCTCCGACTCACTGGGGCGGATGGGTTTTCGGGTTAGGTTGTCCAGCAGCGGATGCTCCCGAAAAGCACGTTTGACCAGCCGATCTTCCAGCGAATGGAACGAAATGATGGCCCAGCGTCCTCCGGGGCGCAGAAGCTCGGGCAACTTGCCAAGAGCCTCCTGCAGCGTCTGCAACTCGTTGTTGACGGCGATGCGCAAAGCCTGAAAGGTTCGAGTGGCCGGGTCGATCCGATGACCGCGACTTCGAGGCACGCAGCTTCGCACCAGTGCGGACAATTGGGCTGCCGTCCGAATGGGTTGTTGTCGACGAGTTTGAACGATGCGCCGAGCGATGCGGCGGCTAAATCGCTCTTCGCCGTACTGAAAGATCAGATCTGCTAAAGCCCGTTCGTCCATTCGTTCAAGCAATCGCCACGCCGGTTCACCGGTCGTTGGATCGAATCGTTGATCCAGGCTGCCGCTCGATTCGAAACTGAAGCCGCGCGTCGGGTCTGCCAATTGGTCGCTGGAGAGCCCCAAATCGAGCAACAAGCCATCGACTGCGGGGATTTGACGCGTCGCCAAGACCTGATCCAGATCCGCATAGTTGGCATGGATCGGTTCGATCCGCGAGTCATTTGCTTCTGAGAATGCCATGATCGCCGCTGGGTCCCGGTCCAGCCCCAAAACCTGCCCCTCTGGTCCTACTCGTTCAGCCAAAAGACGAGCGTGACCGCCGCCACCCATGGTCCCGTCGACCAGGATTTGGCCGGGTTTCGGCTGTAACCACTCGATGACCTCGCCGGCCATCACAGGAAAATGAATCGACGCGGCCATGAACTTCCAGTCCCACAAGCGATTTCAAAGTATCGGTCTTTGTCTTTCAGGATTTGTTTACCATTGCCTTCGTCGATGTTCAACTGGATTGATTGAGCAGCATGATTGCCCAACGAGAAAACGAAAGTCATCATGAAGTGGTAAAGCTAACGGTCAGAAGTGTGCGTGGTTTACCTGATTCTACCGCTGGCGTGCATTTGGTTCAGTGAGGAAATGGGAGATTTCACAGGCATCACGCGAGGGCACCTTGTCACGTCGACCAGTCCGGGATGCGCTGTCGCGGGGATGGGTTGGGTCCTTCTGTTGCTGCCTGTCGTGGTTGGGTTGTACTTTATGTCGAAAGGTTGAGTTCCATGTCGATAACGGATTCCTACCTGCTGATGGTCGCTTGGATTCGTTCAGGCTTGATCGTGATCCTGTTCTGCTTGCCCGGGGGGCCAACGATCGGGCTGGGCGACGAAACGGTCGAGTTGTTCGATGCTGGCGGCTTCGCCGATGATTCGGTGTACCCGCCGGGCGATCTGGCCGAAACGATTCATGGCGGTGGCCGATGGACGCCAGCCGCTGGCTCGGCGCGGCCGGGCGAGATCGTGGTTCTGGAGGACGAACCTTTCGACCGGGCGTTGCGGCGGCATCAGACGGGCCGGCAGCCGACCGACGCGGATCTGCTCGACTTTCCCGCCGTATCCGCCACTCGGCTGACCATCGCCTTCGACGCGCGAATCTCGACCGCCGATTCCCGTACGCTGGACATGTTCCTGCTGCGTCCCGGGCAGACCGATGCGCAGCACCAGGCATCGGTGCTGATTTGGGGCCATCATCCGGGAAAGCTTTCCTATTTCGATGGTCAATACCACGATATCGCCGACCTGGACACGGACTGGCGCCGTTACGAACTGATCCACGACTTGTCGGCCAACACGTTTGACGTCCGGATCGACGGTCGCCCGGTCGCCGAAGGACTCGGTTGGCGGAACTCGTTCTGTCCCGAAACGGCTTTCGGGCGTCTGCGGATCGGCAGCATTCGCGGCCAGACGGGACAGTTCGCGGACATCGCCAATCTGCGGATCTCGGCCGACCCGACGCCGCCGGCCATCACGATCCTGCAACCGAGTTCCGAGGAAAGGCGATTCGCGCTGGATTCGCCAAACGAATTCCGTTTCCTGGTCACGGCGGATCGGCCGGTGGCGGCTGATGCGATCCGGCTGTGGATCAACGGCCAGGAGGTCACCGATCGGCTTTCGGTCACCGGGACGGAACTGGCTCGCGAAGGAACGCTCAGCGGATTAGCGGCGAACAAGACCTACCGTGCAAAGATCACCGCAGCCAACCAGCGGGGAACCAGCGAACGTATCACCCGGTTTTTCACGTTCCGCGACAAGGTCGACGGCTATCGCGGCATCTGGTTCACGTTGGGACAGATGACCGGCGAATACGGCGACAAGTACTCGGGCGGTTTGGCTTTCTGTTTCAGCCACACGCTGACGCCCATGGCCGTTTACGCCCCTGAGGTGCAAAAGACCTTTTTCGTTTACGGCGGCACCACCGGACCCGAGGACCGCTATCTGTTGGTGATGGCCTCGTACTACGACCATCAACGTCACCGCGTCCCTCGACCGACCATCGTCCGCGATCAGCGCGGCGTCGACGACCCTCATGACAATCCCAGCATCGCCATCGATCCGCAGGGGCATCTGTGGATCTTCATCGCCGGTCGCGGCCGACGCCGGCCCGGGCAAATCTTTCGCAGCACTCAACCGTATTGCACCGAGGCCTTCGAAAAGATCAGCTCCCGCGAGCAGACGTACTCGCAGGTCTGGTACGTCCCGGACCAAGGCTTCCTGCACCTGTGTACGCTCTACACCCGAGGCAGGGAGCTGTACTGGGAGACCAGCCGTGATGGACGGGATTGGACGGAAGAACCCGCGAAGGAGCTGAACAAGTTGGCCGGTTTCGCCGGCCATTACCAGGTCAGCCGTTTGCATGGCAGCACGGTCGGAACGGCGTTCAACTACCACCCCGGCGGCAGCGTGGACCGGCGCACCAACATTTACTACGCTCAGACGGACGATTTCGGTCAGACGTGGACCACGGTCGACGGCCGCCCGCTGACCACTCCGTTGGACGACCGCGACAATCCGGCGCTAGTGGTCGACTACGAAGCCCAAGGGCGGCTGTTTTACATCACCAAGTTGCTGTTCGACGACGACGGTCGCCCGGTGATCCTGGGTGTGTCCAGCGGCGGCTACCAGCCAGGCCCGGAAAACGATCCGCGGGTCTGGGAGATCACGCATTGGACGGGCGACCAGTGGATTACCCGGCCGATCACGGAATCGGATCATAATTACGACATGGGCAGCCTGTACCTGGATGGCGACCGTTGGACGATCATCGGCCCGGCACTTCCCGGCCCGCAACCGTACTTCACGGGCGGTGAGGTGGGATTATGGAGTTCGCTGGACCGCGGCAACACCTGGCGATTGGAACGGCGAGTCACCCAAGACAGTCCCATGAACCACTCCTACGTCCGCCGTCCGCATCAACCGGCCGACCCCTTCTTTGCCATGTGGGCAGACGGCGATTCGAGCCAGTTTTCCATTTCCCGGCTGTTCTTCACCAACTCGACGGGCGATCGGCTGTACATGCTGCCTTACGAAATGGACGCCGATTTCGCCGAACCGATCCAGCTAGATCCGCCCACGCCACCGGCCGGCAGCGAGCGGCATCCCTGACGTGGCCTAAGCTCGGAGAAATCCGGCTTATTCACAGCGAAACGGCGCGCCTATCGATGCCATAGCGGCCCAAACGCTGATCTTGGCCAAGCGGGGCAGGGAATCTCCTGAGACGTGATTTTGCTTGTTTTGCTTTCCGTCTGAACGATAATGTAGGGGTTGCCGGAGTACCGAAGAATTGTTGCTGAAAGGGTTTCGTGCCATGCTGGGGATCCGCTACGTCAAAGCAATGCGGCCGTTGAATTGGAACGGAGCATCAAGGAAAACGAGCTGAACACCGAGATCGCCGTCGAATTGAAGCGGCGACAAGTCCGGGAGACTCAATTGCAGGCGGAGATCGCGTTGGAACAAGAGCGAGCCGAGCTGGTCGACCGTCGCGTGGAGAATGAACGCAAGGAGTCTCAGTCGCGGGCGGAAGCCTTGCGAGCCGTGATCGAGCCGCTGAAGGACGTCGACTGGCGGACCCTGGTCGCCGTAGGATCGGGCGGGCTCGATTCGCGGCAACTGATCGCGATGGCCTTTCGGGATCTGGCCGACAATGCCGAGAAGATCGGCACCCTGAACGTTTCCCCGGACTTGCTGCAAGCCTTGCTGGCAACACATTCGAATCAGCGCGAACACGCATGAGAACCGCTCGACCCATCATCGCCGTGGTGACCCGCGAGACGCGGCTTTCCGGATTGAAAGCCCGCTGGGCCACATCCAAAGCAGCCGCGTTCCGTCTGCATCAGGCCGCGGGCCACGAACTGGAACGGCGGCGTCAACAGCGTGTACGATCCGGGCAGGCTCTCGCGGCAGCCGAAGAGGCCGAACTCGAACAAGCGGCCTGCGACTTCGCAGATTCGAAGTCCTACGAAGAAGAAGACCGGATCTACCAAGCCTCGCTATCGCACCTGTTGCACGAGATCGATCTGGACTATCCCGTGCGCACGGTCGACCGTTCGCTGGTTCCCACCTTCGACTTCGGCCGCTGTCTGGCCGTGGTGGTGATCGGGCAGGATGGGCTGGTGGCCAACGCGGCCAAGTACGTGGGCGAGTTGCCGATTATCGGCGTCAATCCGGACCCGGCCCGCTACGACGGCGTATTGCTGCCTTTCCAGGTCCGTGACGCGCGCGCCACGCTGCAACGCGCAATCGAAGATCGCGCCAAGACGCGCGAAGTGACGTTGGCCGAGGTGAATACGAACGATGGCCAGCGCATGCTGGCTTTCAACGATTTCTTCGTCGGGTGTCAAACGCACGTCTCGGCCCGGTACACTCTGGAATCCGAAGCGGGGCGCGAGCCGCAGTCGTCCAGCGGCGTTCTGGTGGCGACCGGCGCCGGCTCGACCGGTTGGCTGTCGTCGCTGTTCAACATGACCGAGGGCTTCAGCCGGTTTTTCGGCGGGCCGGAGATTCCGCGAGTGAGATTGGATTGGGAAGAACGCCGACTGTTCTGGGCCGTGCGGGAACCGTTCCGCAGCCGACATTCCGGTGCAGACCTTGTGGCGGGAATGCTCGACGAGCGGCGGGAGCTGGTCATCGGTTCGCAGATGCCCAACGGCGGAGTGATCTTCTCGGACGGAGTCGAATCGGACTTCGTCGAGTTCAACAGCGGCAGCATCGCCCGCTTCACCGTCTCGCCCCAACGCGCCAAGCTGGTCGTTCCCTAACCCAGCCTTCGGCCGCAACCCAAGCAGCTTTCGTACGCCTGCTCGTGCTCGTACACTTATTCTCGCAAACGAGCTGGAGTACGAGGGCAATACGATAGGTGCCACGGCAATACATAGGTACCAATATGTAGGTGCCACCCATCTTTCGGAACTGCCTTCGGTTCCAAAGAAAGGGCTGGTGAACGTCGCTGCAACCGTTTAGGATGCGTGTCCTGGAGCCATGAATCATCATGAACCGGGCGCTTTTTGAGGTATGCACAGATGGCTGTACTGGTAACCGGGCCCACCGGTTTGGTCGGCAACAATGTGGTTCGGGCCTTACTGAACGACGGACGCGACGTGCGGGTCTTGGTGCGCCGTGGCTCGGACCCGAGACCTCTGGCGGGGTTGCCGGTCGATGTCCGGGAAGGTGATGTACGTGATTCCGTGGCCGTGACCGCAGCGTGTGAGGGAACGGAAGCGGTCATCCATGCGGCTGCCATGATCCATCTCGGCTGGACTCAGTTGGAAGCGGCCCGGGAGATCAACGTGGGCGGAACACGGAACGTCGCCAGGGCAGCCCGGGAGTCCGGCGCGCGGCTCGTCCACGTTTCGTCGGTGGATTCGCTGGGGTTGGGAACCCCCGAAACACCAGCGGACGAGCAAACCCCGGTCATTGGCCAAGTGCCGTGCACCTACGTGTTGACCAAGCGAGAATCGGACGCCGTAGTGCGGGAATCGATCGGCCAAGGACTGGACGCCGTCATCGTCCATCCCGGTTTCATGTTGGGACCGTGGGACTGGAAACCATCGTCAGGACGCATGTTGTTGACGGTGGCCCGGCAGTTTACACCCGTCGCGCCGACTGGCGGGTGCTGCCTGTGCGACGTCCGCGACGTGACGGCGGGGATTCTGGCTGCGTGGCGACAGGGAATGTCCGGGCGGAATTACATTCTCGGCGGACATAACATGCGATACTTGGAAGCGTGGCGGCTGTTCGCCGAGGTCGGGCGGGGCTCGCCGCCGTGGTTCTGTGCCGGCCCGCTGATGAGGATCCTGGGCGGACGGTCCGGCGACCTGTACGCCAAGATCACCGGCCGCGAACCGGACGTGAATTCCGCCGCAGTGGCCATGTCCAGCCAATACCACTACTACCGCAGCGACCGGGCCGAACGGGAACTCAGCTACCGCATCCGCCCGGCGCGCGAAACGGTCGAGGATGCCTGGCAGTGGTTCCTGGAGCATGGATACATAAAAGGCAAACCGGACGCTTGAACGCACATTCTTCTACTTCGTCCCACCGCGCATCGATAGGTGCTACCCACCTGAGGTGCCAAATTGGTACCTCAAGTTCCCGGGGCGGTCGTCGTTACGCCCCGCATGCCTTCACCAAACAAGGTGTCGCCAGGTTGTCCAGCGTCTTAACGAGTCCGCGGGCAGCGGCCGTCGACGTCGAGATCATGCAGGCCTTTGTCCGACTGCGGGAGATCCCTCGGCAGCCATGTCGATCTGGCTCGGCGACCGGACGAAGGTGAACAGCGATTTCGGGAGCACGACGAACAATTTGCCGTGGTCTTCGACGCCCTCCGCCAACGAATCGCAACGCCCCACACTGCAATAAGCGCCCGGCCAGATATTTCTTGGTGGAATCGGGCGAAAGGGGTCGGGAGTCGTTTTCGGGTGACCCGCTTCCCACGTGGTAGATCGTTGG
>SKKK01000682.1 GCA_007121535.1 Planctomycetaceae bacterium
AAACAGCTATGCCGACCTATGACTACGAATGCACGGCCTGCGACCATGCGTTTGAACTGTTCCAGAGCATCAGTGAATCGCCGAAACGCAAATGTCCGGCTTGTGGCAGACTCAAGCTGCGACGTTTGTTTGGAACCGGGGCTGCGCTGCTGTTCAAGGGCTCGGGTTTCTACCAAACCGACTATCGTAGCGAGTCCTATAAGAAGGGTGCCGCTTCTGACAAACCGGCCGATTCCAGCTCGAAATCGACCGACGACGGCTCGAAATCCAAGTCGGACTCCGGCTCGAAATCGAAGACCGAATCAAGCTCGCCGGTGGCTACGGCTGGCTGAACATGACCGTCGTCTGCTGTCCCGTTTGCGGAAAACAGTTCGATCTGCAACAATCGGAGGCGGCGCCGTTCTGCAGTTCGCGGTGCCGCTTGATCGATCTGGGCCGCTGGCTTGACGAACAGCAGGGGTTGCCGATCGATCCCGACGACGATGAACAGCCGCCGTAGATGATTCCCGTGATCCTTCTTGCGAAGACAAGAACATGGCTTCCGAGCGTCCCGTTATCCGCGAGATATCTTGGCGAGATATCTTTCCCTGGTTGGTGATCTTCCGAACGTTTGGCTTGGCCATCTCGATGCCCGTGTTGTTTTTGGCAACATTGGGTGCCGTCCTAACTCCGATAGGATGGTGGATCAGCGAGTTTTATTTCGTGCCACCGGCTAGTCTCGAAGTCGATGCCCCGTTCGCTCAGGTGGTCCAGGCGAATCGCAGCGGCCCGGATCGACCGTTCCCACCGCTGGCGCCGGACGACGGACGTGTTCCGGACTCGTTGACGGATATTCTTTTCACTCAGCCGGATGTGATCCAACCGGTTTTTGCACGCTTCGTCGACCCCGTGGCTCGGTTTTTTCAAGGTCGGATGACCCTGCAACAGGCCGGTTATTTCGGCTTCGGCATGTTTTGGATGCTGGTCATCTGGGGCTTCTACGGGGGCGCGATTACCCGGATCGCGGTCGTCAAGCTGGGCCGCGAGGAGCAGATTTCGTTGGGCGAAGCTTTAGCTCACGTCCGACGCAAGCTGCTGTCGTACATTTTTTCGCCCTTGTTTCCCCTGCTGGGCGTCGTCCTGTTGGCGGTGCCCATCTTCTTGCTGGGGATGCTGATGCGTCTGGAGTACGGCGTGCTGGCCGCCGGGATTCTGTGGATCTTTGCTCTGCTGGGCGGTTTGTCGATTGCCATCTTGTTGCTTGGTACGTTGTTCGGTTGGCCCTTGATGTGGGGAGTGGTCAGCGCCGAGCAACACGGCGATGCGTTTGAAGCGTTCAGCCGCAGTTTCTCCTATACGTTCGGTCGGCCCTTGCATTACTTGTTCTATGCCGTGCTGGCCACTTGGTTCAGCGGTGTATCGTGGTTGCTGGTCTATCATGCTTCGGAATTGGTGATTTGGGTCACACGCTTGCCTGCGGAGATCGGCGTCGGGGACGAACGATGGTCCATGTTGGCGGGAATGATCGATCGGTCGGAGGCGTCGACGCATCCCGAAATACTTGGTGCTTGGCTGATCGGGGCGTTCGAGTCGGTGGTCCGAACGATCGCCACAGCGTTCGGATACAGCTTTTTCTGGTGCCAGGCGGCAGCCATCTACCTGCTGCTGCGGCAGGATGTCGACCAGACGGAATTCGACGAGGTATTTGTCGAGCGCGAGGATCAGCGGTACGAATTGCCCCCGTTGCCATCCGTCGGGTCGGCCGCCGCACAGAAATCGCCCGAATCCTCTCCGGAATCTTCAGCCGAATCCTCTTAGCGGTCGAACCGATGATCCATGTCCGCGATCTGAGCAAACACTATGCCGACCTGAAATTAGGGCAGGTCCAAGCGCTGGCAGAGGTCTCTTTCGATGCGGATGCGGGCCAGGTGTTCGGGTTGCTGGGCCCCAACGGAGCGGGCAAGACCACGGCCTTGCGAATTCTGGCCACCATGCTTCGTCCCACGGCTGGCGTCGCGACCGTGAATGGTTACGACGTGGTAACCCAGGCCCCGGCGGTGCGGCGGCAGATCGGCGTCGTATCGGGTGGTACGGCCGTGTACGACCGCATGACCGCTTGGGAGCTGGTCGAGCATTTCGGGCGGTTGCATGGCATGCAGCGCGAAGCGTTGCGGCAGCGGATGGAATCGTTGTTCGATCGTTTGCAGATACGACCGTTTCGCGACGTTCTGGGCGCCAAGATGTCGACCGGCATGAAGCAGAAGGTATCGATCGCTCGGGCGCTGATTCACGATCCGCCGGTCTTGATTTTCGACGAAGCCACCTCGGGGCTGGATGTGCTGGTCGCCCGGGCGTTGCTGAAGACGATCGCCGAGTTGCGTGAACAGGGGAAGTGCATCGTGTTTTCCACGCACATTATGCGTGAAGCCGAACGTCTGTGCGATCAGATCGCCATCATCCATGGCGGACGTATCCTGGCTGCCGGGACCCTGCCGTCGCTTCGTCAAATGCATGGCGAACAGGATCTGGAAGAACTCTTTTTCAGGTTGATCGCATGAACTGGACCAACATCCAACTGATTTGGTTCCGGGAACTGCGCGATCAGTTGCGTGATCGTCGCACGATGTTCACGATCGCCGTGCTGCCGCTGTTGCTGTACCCGATGATGGGAATGGCCTTTTTGCGGGTGACCCAGTTCCTGCAGGAACATCCCTCGCAGATCCTGCTGCTGGGCGCGGATCGCTTGCCGCCCAGTCCTCCCTTGGTCGTCGATGGTCAACTGGCCTCGCCCGTCTGCCCGGAAAACGAAGCGGCGCTGCTTCGATTGACCGTGCAGGACCGGCACACGGACCGGGAGACGATCGAGTCGGTTCAGGACTTTGCGACCGCAGCCATCGCACGCGGTGATTACGACGCGGTCATCTGGTTCCCGGAGGACTTCGCGCGGCGATTGAACGCGTTCCGACGGCAAGTCGATCGCATCGAGGACAGCGATTCGAAGGAAAACGAACTGGGGAAGATCCAGGTACCATCGCCCCATCTGTTCGCCAATCTGGCGGATGACAAATCGCGGATCGCCCACGATCGAATCGAGCGGATCTTGCGGCGTTGGCAGGACCAGGTTGTCCGTGAAATCCTGCTCAGTCACGAATTACCCGAGGCGGTGATTCGGCCGTTCGCGCTGCGATCGCGGGACGTGTCGGATGAACCGTTTCGACGAGCGGCCGTGTGGTCCAAAGTCTTGCCGTTCGTCGTGCTGATCTGGGCGTTGACCGGCGCATTCTACCCGGCCATCGATTTGTGTGCGGGAGAGAAAGAGCGGGGGACGCTGGAGACGTTGCTGTGCAGCCCCGCGCTGCGCAGCGAGATCGTCTGGGGCAAGTTGTTGACTGTAACGACGTTCAGCGCGGTGACGGCCTTGCTGAATCTGTTCAGCTTGGTTTTGACGGGAATCCTGTTGTTTGGTCGGCTGATGGCGATGGAGGCTGGCTTGGACGTCGGTGCTCCGCCGATGAGTTCGATCCTGTGGTTGACGTTGGCCTTGCTGCCTATTTCCGCGCTGTTCAGTGCACTGGCGTTGGCGGTCGCCGCGTTCGCCCGCAGTTCGAAAGAGGGCCAGTACTATCTGATGCCGCTGCTGCTGCTGACGTTGCCTTTGATGATCCTGTCGCTGTTGCCTGCCGCCGAACTAAACCCGGGTTCCAGCGTGATTCCCGTCACGGGGCTGATGCTTTGGCTGCGGGCTTTAATCGAAAACGATTATGCTTCGGCATTGCGATACGCCCTGCCGGTGTTTGGCGTGACGGCAGCTTGCGCCTGGTTGTCCGTCCGCTGGGCGGTGCGTCAATTCGAAGACGAATCGGTGCTGTTCCGGGAGAGCGAGCAATTCGGACTGGGTTTGTGGGTGCAGCACCTGATCCGGGATCGCGGCAACACGCCTTCGATCGCCGAGAGCCTGGCCTGCGGCTTTATCATATTGATCGCCACCTTTTTCGGCAGCCTCTACGTTCAGCCCGCGGCCGACTGGGCGGGGCTGAGTCGCGTGATCGTCGCTACGCAGATCGGGCTGGTCGCCGCTCCGGCGCTGATCATGACCGTCGTGCTGACGCGGCGGCCGGCACAGGTGCTGTTGTTGCAACGTCCGCGCTGGTCGACGGTCCCGGCCGCGGTGCTGCTGGCCGTCTGCCTGCATCCGACGGTTGTCCTGGTCGCCCAGCAGATCCAGGCCATGTACCCGTTGAGCGACGAGGTGATCCGCGCGATGCAACCGCTGGCCGACGCGCTTCGGCAAGCGCCCTGGTGGCAAGTCGTATTGGTGATCGCGCTGGCGCCGGCGGTCTGCGAGGAACTGGCCTTCCGCGGCTTCGTACTCTCCGGTTTGCGGCATCTGGGAAGCACCACCGCCGCGCTGGTCATCAGCAGCCTGTTTTTCGCCGTGACCCACGGGATGTTGCAGCAGTCGCTCTCTGCGTTCGGTGTGGGTCTGGTTCTCGGGTTGATCGCCGTCCGTACGGGCAACCTGTTCCCTTGTATCGCGTATCATTTGGCCCACAACAGCCTGACCGTTCTGCTCGGACGCGTCAGCAGCGAACCGGACTCGCTACCCGGCTGGGCCACGTGGGTGCTGCACCCGTCCGGCAACGTCGACCTGGAGGTCGGCTACACCACCCCGGCGCTCGTTGCCAGTGTGATTCTCAGTGCCCTGCTGTTGACCTGGTTCCACCGTCTGCCCTACGAACGTTCGGCGGAAGAAACCCTGAAACAGCGCATCGCCGCACATCGGAAGTAACCGGCGGCGGGCAGCCAACCGGCAATCGTCCCCGCCCCTGCCAGCCGCACGATTGCTAGCTTCCCCTTGAGATCGGCAAACGAATGACTGCCCCGTTTTTGCGGAAAGGGCTCGCGAGTGGCGTGTTCAATTTGTCGAATTCTGGCCTGATTTCGCAGTTTCTCGCATACCCATTTCCGTTCCGTAACTGGTTGCCGTGAATACCTCTCTCTCTCTCGCTCCCCACCGATCCTGCACCGGTGGGAGCCCGGTTTGGAAACTACGTGACTGGTTGCCGTGAATATCTCCCTCTCCCGCTCCCCACCGGTCCTGCACCGGTGGGAGCCCGGTTTGGAAACTACGTGACTGGTTGCCGTGAATATCTCCCTCTCTCGCTCCCCACCGGTCCTGCACCGGTGGGAGCCCGGTTTGGAAACTACGTGACTGGTTGCCGTGAATATCTCCCTCTCTCGCTCCCCACCGGTCCTGCACCGGTGGGAGCCC
>SKKK01000555.1 GCA_007121535.1 Planctomycetaceae bacterium
CAGGGATCACTACGTTGACCGGCGGCAAATGGACGGTCGGACGCGTCCGGAAAGTACTCACCAACAAAAAATATGCCGGGTGTTACGTCCGTTTCCGTTGGTCCGGCGGCTCGTATTTCGGACTGGACGACACCGGGGAGATCACTCCCAGGGACAAGACCGCAGGAAAGACCGAGCGGGATCAGCCGTTGATCACCATACCGGACAACCACCCAGCGATCATTTCCGAGGCGGTTTTCGACCAGGCTCAAGCCAAGCTGGCAGCGAACCGGACCAAAACGGCACGCAAGGACACCAGGGTCTTTCCGTTTGCGGGTCTCTTGCGTTGCTCCGAATGCGGCGGCGTTATGGGTGGACGTGGCAGCCGTTACATTTGCAACACTTACCACCGAGAGGGTCGAGGCGGTTGCAACCCGAACCAGATCAGTGAGGGCAAGCTGTTACCGGCGGTCGTCAAGTTGCTCCGGCGGGAGTATTGCGGGGAGCAACGGATCGAGGATCTCAGGCAGGCACTCCGAGCCGAGTTGGCAGCCGAGACCGTCACACCACCGGTTGACCAGTCACGTTTGCGGAAACGGATCGAGACCCTCGATAAGCAGATCAGCCGGGGAGCGGAGCGGCTCTTGAGTGTACCGGAGACCCTCGTCGAAACGATCACGTCCAAGTTGGCCGCACTCCAAGAGCAGCGGGACCAGCTCCAAGCCACACTGGACGCCGGAGCGGCTCACTCAGAGCAGCCGGAGGCACTTGACGAGGAAACAGTCGAGGCGGCTATCGGAGCGTTACAGGAGCTACAGGAGAGGCTCACAGACGCCGATCCGGATAACCTCCGGGAGTTGCTCCGTGGGTTGGTCGTCAAGATCGAGTTGCATTTCGACCACCCAGAGACCGAGCCGGGGAAACGATCCAAGCACGTGTTTACCGAGGGTCGAATTGTTACCCACATGTTCCCAGTTTCGGGAATTGATCGGAGGACAGCATACCAAATGTAAACCGACCAAACAAGTACTAGGCGAAGGCAACTGCGGAAGGGTGACCGACCGTGGGGAGGCAGCCTGCGAATGTGCATCGGTAAAGCTGACAAGAAATCGTCGTCAGCCGCATTCAACCGCCAAAACTGCGAGGCTACGAACAGAAACGTCATAGAGGCCCAGAGAGATCCTGAGGCGAGTTGCCGGTGGACAACGAAGCCGTTCCCGACAGTCTCCACGGTACATGACGAGCCTGTGCAGTGAAAGTTCACGTCCTTATTCGGGGAGATCTGTGCCGCGTACCCGTGAGTAGGGCTGGCCCGAAAGGCGGGGCGACTGGGGGGTAACTCCGAGTCGTGCGCACAGAAGTCAGCAGCGGCCGTAGTACCGACCCTCCCCATCCAGGGAAGACGGGAAGGGCCAAACGATTCTAACAAGGAAGAACCATCCATGACCTCGAACCGTCCGGCAAAAGAACAACAACTCGTCCTCTTCTGTACCGAGGAGACTTGCGCCAGTACCGCGCCGGAACTCCAGTTGGAGCAATCGGCTTCGGCGGCCGTGGAGAAGCCAGCCTTGAGCAGGCAATCCGAGAACCTGATGGAAGGGATTGTCGACCAAGCCAACATGGAAACGGCTTGGCGGAACGTCAAGGCCAACCGCGGAGCCCCTGGCCCCGACGGCATCACCCTTGATCGATTCCAGGCCACGATTCGGTCCCAATGGCCGGAAGTGCGCCGACAACTCTTGGAAGGAACTTACCAACCGGGTCCTGCCCGGCGGAAGTCGATTCCCAAACCGGATGGCTCCCAGCGACATCTCGGCATACCGACGGTGAGTTCATAATGCACCTCCTTCAATAGGCGTTGGGGATTGCTCGACGGACGATTCGTGATGGGGCTTTGGGTTGATGCGTTTCGATGCACGGACCCATGCACGCAGTTCCTGCTCTTTCTGCTCGTTAAGGGTGATCCAGTAGGGTCGGTTGGCGGCGAGTTGGCGAGCCGGAAGCAGCTCCCGCTCGATCCAGTAATAGACGACGTTCTTTCTCACGCCGAACTTGGCAGCGACCTGTTCCACCGTCAGCTCGTCTGGCCGTCGAAGCACTACCGCAGGAATGCGATGCTGGCCGCGAATCCAGCCAATCATTTTTGCGGTGAAGGGCTGGCCACGCGAACTCAACTGCCCACGCTGGTTAAAGATGTCGGCGATTTCCGCATCCGTGTGTTCGGCCGCCAGCCGACGAATCTCCTCAATCCGTTCGGGTGGATATCGTAGCCGGTCCTGGATTTTGGCTGGCAGGGTCACGTGCAGGTCTTCGCACTCGCCGCCCAACCAGCGTACATGTAGTTGAACTTCGCGCCCCAGGCTGCGTTCCACGGTGATGTCCTGGATCAGCAACCGCAAGAGGCGTTTCCTGTCTTTGGCCGAAGTGGTTTCGGCTTGCCATAAGCGCGGCAGGTCACCGGCCAGAGCCAGAATCTGCTCCCGCTGTTCAGGCGTAAACGTCCGAGTCTGTTGTCGCTGAAAGTCGGTGAACTGGCGGCGGACCTCGTCCAGACGTTGGAGCGATTCGTTCCAACGGGACTCCAGCGAAGCAGCCACCAGTCGGTTCGCCGCGTCCACTTGCTCGTAGCGGCGTTGGGCGAGGTCGGCCTCGTACTCGGCACGCTGCACACGCATCTCCCACTGTTTCAGGAGAGCTTCGTCGCGCTGCGTCAATTCGTCGTGTGCTGCCAGGGCTAAGGCCAGGTGTTCGGCGTCCACGGCCTGCAGCACACGCTCGGTTACCGCATGATCCAGCGGTGGGCAGGAGACGTGCAGGCACGCGCGTCTTGACTGGGCTTGTCGTTTCTGCCCGTTGCATTCGTACGTCGGATAGATGCCACCGTTGCCGCGGTACCGAATGGACACGCGTTGGCCACACGTGCCGCAGATCAACAGGCCGTGCAGCATCGCCAAGCCTTCGCGTACCGAGCCTGGGAGGGCCGTCTCCAGACTGTGGGTGCGGTTGCTGTGAAGCCGGTCCTGGTGCTGTAGATACTGCTCCCAGGTGATGTAACCGGGATGATGATTCTGAATCTCGACCAACCAACTGTCCCGCGGCATCTGACGCACCTGCTGCCGGATCTGGCCATCCTGCAAGATCTGCTTGACGCAGCGAAAGCGGCCGAAGACATACACTCCCGCGTAAGCCGGATTTTTGAGGATACTCAGCACGCGATGATCGGTCAGATGCCCCCAGATCAATTTCCCATCCCAGACTCCGCCGTAGGCCCGCTTGGGGAATTTCAGGCCCTGCTCCGCGAAGCGATGGGCCACGCCATAGGCCGTGCCTGTTTCGGCGAAGAACTGGAACACCAGGCGGAGTGCTCCCTGAACTTCTTGGTCGGGGTCCAGGACCATCTGTTCCTGCTCCCAGCAGAGGCCGACTGGCAAAGGAAACCGCAGTTCGCCGCGGTTGGCTTTGTTCCGTTTGCTACCCTGGAGCCGACCGCGCAGGAAATGGAGTTCGGCAGGGCTCATCGTTCCCTTCAGACCTAGCAGCAGGGCATCGTTGAAATCGGCCGGATCGTAGATCCCGTCTTCGTCCAACAGCAACGTGCCCGTGAGCGAGCAGACTTCGATCAGACGGTGCCAGTCGGTGTTCGAACGCGACAAGCGGGAGGCTTCCAGCGCGAGTACCGCGCCCACTTCGCCCAGCGACACGTCGGCCAGCAGGGTCTTGAAGTCGGTGCGGCTTTGGCTTTGGGCTCCGGACTGGCCCAGGTCCTGGTCGAGCATCCGGATCTGGCTCTCGCTCCAGCCCAGAGCCAACGCTTTGTCCTTCAGCGCATACTGGCGGCTGGTGCTCTCCTGATGGTGCAGGACCTGCCCCAGTGTCGATTGCCGCACGTAAACATACGCTTTCTGTTGCAGGTGTTGGGGGGGTGATCTTGTCGTGCGTCATGCGAGGACTCCTGTTTGTTGATGACCGACGAAGGTTCAGGAACCGGCGGAGCATCGCGGGTCCGCGACTTCTGCCCATCGAGAAAAGATTCGATCATGTTGGCGACGATGATGGCGGCTGCGGAGAGAATTTCGGGGCGCAGCCTCATGCACGGTAATGGCTCGGACATGGCTTCCAGAAACGTTGCCGAGTCAACGGACGCGTCATCGGTGCGCGTCCGCTTCGGATGGGAACGGAAGAGCTTGACCATCGTGGGCGAGCCCGCGAGAAGATGAGCTTCAAGGCTCGCCCTCCTCGGGAGTCCGAGCAGAAAGCGAGTTGACCAATTCTACAAGTGTCCACAAGGCCGGGGCAACCAGCCGAGGCGGATTTTTTCCCAAAATCTGCCAAGCGGACGGCGGCTCGCGATCCGTCCATGCTAGCGGCACCGTGAATGTCCCACCCGAAGTGCCTTTCAAGATCAACGTCTCGACGCCCCCCATTCGGCGACTCTTGAGGATGGGAAACGCTTGCCCTCGTAACGGATGGAAGGGATGGGTGATGGTGGCCGATCCTAAACACGCACTGCGACGATGTGCAGTCTCCGGTAACTGTCCTGATGGTGCGGGTGTCCCGGAAGGTCGGCGACAAACGGTTGCTGGCCCTGATCGGACGGTACTTGCGGGCGGGCGTCATGGTCGACACCGAACTGCAGCCATCGACCGAAGGCACGATGCAAGGCGGTCCGCTGTCGCCGTTACTGGCGAACATCCTCCTGGACGATTTCGACAAAGAGGTGGAATCGCGCGGTCTCCGCTTCGTGCGCTACGCGGACGACTTCCTCGTATTCACCAAGACGCGGGAGGCGGCCCGGCGTGTCTTCGCCTCGATCGAGCGTTACCTGACGCGAAAACTCAAGCTGGTCGTCAACCAGCACAAGAGCCGCATTTGTAGCACTGACGGAGTCGAGTTCCTCGGTTTCGTGTTCCAAGGCTACGGAGGCCAGTTCCGCGTTGCCAGGAAGAACCTCGACAAGTTCAAATCTCGCGTCCGCGAGATCACCGGACGCAATCGCGGCGTGTCGTTTGCGCAGCGGTGCGTCGAGCTTCGTCGATACTTCCAGGGCTGGGTAGGCTACTTTCGCCTGGTACCCATCAAGAGCTTCTACAACGACCTGGACAAGTGGGTCCGTCGCCGCATCCGGATGTGTATCTGGACGAGCTGGAAGAACGGCCGCACTCGGGTCGCCAATCTCCGGAAGCTGGGCGTCAACGAGCATGAAGCCTATACCCACGGTATGAGCAGCAAGGGGCCTTGGGTGCTCTCCTCCAGTCAGGCAGTGC
>SKKK01000534.1 GCA_007121535.1 Planctomycetaceae bacterium
CTAGCCGATCTTTTGTTTCAGCTCGGACAGCAGATTCAGCGCTTTGCCGATTTCGGCCTTTTGCCGTTCCGGTTCCTGAGGGATTTCGCGTTCGATGGTCAGTGGCCCGGTGTAGCCGAGACTGTCCAGGGTCCGCAAATAGGTCTCCATCCCGACGTCGCCTTCGCCCAGCGGCACTTCCTGCCCCCAATCGACGCCCGGATTGGCCGACCATTTGCCGTCCTTGCAGTGGATGCTGCGGACCAGGCTGCCAATCTGCTTCAGTGCCTGGATCGGTTCTCCCGTTCCATACAGGATCATGTTCGCCGGGTCGAAATTGACGAATAAACTGTCCCGATCCACGTCGCTGATGAACTTCAACAGCCCGTCGGCCGATTCCTGGCCCGTTTCCAGGTGCAAGTTTTGGCCGTTCGCCTTGGCATGATCGCATACCTCGCGGGTCACCTTTAGCACCTCGGCATACAGGGGATCGCTGGTGTCGTGAGGGATGAAGCCCAGATGAAGCGCAACGACCGAACACTCCAGCAACTTGGCGAAGTCGGAAATCTCCTTCATTTCCTGGGTGCGAGCCGCCCGCGTTTCTGGAGGTACCAGTCCGACGGTGCGGCTGACCGTCGGGATATCCGCGTAGCTCTCACCCTCGAATCCGCCGAACACGGCCGTCAGCGTGATCCCAAATTCGCTCAGCCGCTTCAGAAAACGTTCCGCGTTTTCAGGAGTCCGCGTCTGTGCGGCGGGCGCATGCAAATGAATGGTCGGTACGCTCAGTTCGTGAGCGACTTCCAACTTGACACCCAACCCCGCGTCGACGCTTGCGAAAACTCCGAGAGGCCATTTTTCCATGATCGTTTACTCCTGTCATTTGAGGCCAAATAGTGATGCTTGCACATTATGTTGTAGGTGGTTTCGATTTTGACCGCAAGATACGGGAAACGCTTGCAATCGTTTCGCGGACTGGTATATTTTACGTCTTCGACCTAATCAAACCTTCAGCGCACACCAGGCGCAACCTAACGGGAGGCTAGAGGTAGCGATAAGGACATCGTTCTTCTGAGGGGAATGCCGCCAAGAGTATGGCAGATTTGGCAAGAACTCTCGACAAAAAAAATCAGCGTCAGGGATCCGTGCTTTTTGAACGCGGGATCGCGCGATCTTTCGTGATATGTTTGCACGGCCCTGAGGACGTTTTCCGCACGAAGCGGTCTTGTCGAGGCGATTCGAGCATCAGGGATCACGCTCTGACTATTGGTGGTTTTCTGCGTAGCGCACGTCCTCAAGCCTCTGTCAAGCTTCGTTTTACTGGACTCTGTGTGATTTGAAGGGATTCGCTGATGCACCGGAAACCGCTGATTGGGCTAAACGCTGACTATCGTCCCGCCAAGAACGACTCACCTGCCTATTCATTCCTCGCTGCTGGCTATTTCAGTCGTTTGCAGCTTGCCGGGGCCATTCCTGTTATCGTCCCCCCCTTAGAGGTGCGGGACGATGTCGACCGCGTGCTGGACACGCTGGATGGATTTGTTTTGGTGGGGGGCCACGATTTGGACCCACGACGCGACGGATTCATGCTGCACCCTTCGGTGCGGGTGATGGATCGACAACGCGAGACATTTGACCGAATGCTGGTCGATCGGATCGCCGAGCGGCGTATGCCTGTGTTTGGCATTGGCGCCGGACTACAGCTTTTGAACTTGTGGGCTGGTGGAAATCTTTTCCTGCACCTGCCCGAGGACCTGCCCGAAGCGATTCCTCACAAGGATCTGCAAGATCCCGGACATCGCCACGGCCTGGAGGTGACTCCCGGTTCGTTGATGGACCGTGTCTACGGGGATGGAGAAATCCGAGTCAACAGCATGCATCACATGGCCATCGACGAGGTGGCCCCCGGTTTTTTTGTCACCGCGCGGTGCCCCGACGGTGTCATCGAGGCGATCGAAAGCGAATCGCCCGAATGGTTCGCTTTCGGCACCCAATTTCACCCTGAGGCCGACTCGGCTTCAGCCCTCGACATCCGCATCTTTGAAGAATTCGTCGACGGCGTGATCGCTCAACGACGAGCCTACAGCGAGATGCGAATGTTGGTCGCTTGAGCGACGCGAATCGAATGTGACGGCGGGGCAGGCTTGACGTGCTGGGGTTGCCACCCATGCGTCCAGCCTGCCTCGCCGGTCATGGCTTGCGAAAAACGTCGATTTCGATTTGCAATTTCCGGAAAAGCGGCAAGAGTTGATGTGAGCAGACTGGGGAATATAGGTTACCTTTTCTGTTCCGCGAACGTTTTATCCGGAGAAAGTCGAAATTATGCAAGCATCACCCCCACATTACCTATTGTTTTCCGAATCGCGAACCATTCGGTTCACCCATGCGATGGACGCCGCGGACGTAGTCGGCCGGTGGAGATTCGTGCTGGAGAGCTTGGATGGCGACGTGGTGCTGGAGGCGACCGACGACGAAACGGAAGGAGACGCCAGTCGGCTCGAGTTGCTGGCGGTGGTGCGTGGGCTGGAGGCATTGGACCAGCCTTCTCGCGTCACGCTGTTGACCCCCAGTCGTTACGTCACCCATGGGATACGATTCGGATTAAGCGAATGGCGCGAAAACGACTGGCAGTGGGAACGTTTTGGCGAGATGGAGCGGATCAAGAACTGGGATCTCTGGCAGCGAATCGATCGGGCGATGAGCTTTCACGAGGTCGATTGTCGCGTTTGGCGATTCGATGCAGCCGCCCATTGCCCACCCGTCAGTCATTTGTCGCGCCGACCATCGACCGCTGCCAAACGTACCAACGGCGGACGACGAAGGACGGCAGTGGCCGAGGATACCAGTCCTTTCGGTGGAGTGCTTTCCTCGTGCCGCAGGGTGATCCAGGATCTTCTTTACCGCTGTTGGCTGGGTGGTCGGAAGTCCGTATCTGCCCAGGCTGCTTAAGGCGACGGGTTTTGGCAACCGGCGAGTGAGCCACTTGGAGAGCCGGGAAAAATCGCGTATACCTTGCTAGGGGAATTCAAGACGTGCGAACGACTTTGACACTCGGCAACCTGGGCGCCATCGTGGAAGGGACCCATGGAAACCCCTCGGAAATCCTTGGACCGCACGAGGTGATCGATGCAGGTCGCACTTGGTTGGCCATCCGCGCTTTTTTGCCGGACACTCAGCAGGTTTGGGTGTTGGACCGGGCGCATGGTACGCCCAGGCCGATGCGTCGATTGCACCCGGCAGGATTTTACGAGGCGATTTGTCCTTGCCCGTCTTCAGAACCCCCCAGGCCGTATCGGCTTCGAGTCGCGGACACCAGTGGAAATATGAGCACCATGGACGACCCCTACGCATTTCCCACGTTTTTTACCGACTACGACCTCTATTTACTGGGGCAGGGCCGGCATTATCGTTCTTTCGAAAAGCTGGGGGCTCATCGTCGCGTTGTCGATGGGGTTGCCGGGATCAATTTCGCCGTCTGGGCGCCGAATGCGTCTCGGGTCAGTGTTGTGGGCGATTTCAACCAGTGGGACGGCCGCCGCCATGCGCTGCGGAAGCACCATTCGAACGGGCTGTGGGAGATCTTCCTGCCGGGATTGGACGACGGTCACCTGTACAAGTACCGCATTCATCCCCGGGCGGGTGAAGCGATCGAGAAGGCCGATCCCTACGCGTTTCGCAGCGAAGTGCCCCCGAAATCGGCCTCGATCATCGCCGACATCGATCAATACGTTTGGTCCGATCAGAATTGGATGCAGCAGCGGGCCTCGTTTGATTTCCACCAGCAGCCTGTCTCGGTTTACGAGGTGCACTTAGGCAGTTGGAAGCAGCGCGACGGCCAATGGTTCGGATATCGAGAAATGGCTCCGCGATTGGTCGAATACTGCTTGGAGATGGGCTTCACGCACATCGAGCTTTTGCCGGTGTCCGAGCATCCTTTTTACGGCAGTTGGGGGTACCAGCCGACGTCCTATTTCTCGGTGACGGGCCGTTACGGGACACCGGAAGACTTCATGTACTTTGTCGATCACTGCCATCAGCACGGGATCGGTGTGATCATCGACTGGGTTCCCGCTCATTTTCCCAAGGACGGTCATGGATTGCGGCGTTTTGACGGTTCGGCCTTGTATGAACACGACGATCCGCGTCGAGGCGAGCATCCCGACTGGGGGACGATGTGCTTCAACTATGGTCGCAACGAGGTGCACAACTTCTTGATCTCCAATGCCTTGTTCTGGCTGGAAAAGTACCACATCGACGGTCTTCGCGTGGACGCGGTCGCCTCGATGTTGTACCTGGACTACAGCCGAGGCGAGGGCCAGTGGCTGCCGAACCAACATGGGGGACGGGAGAATTTGGAAGCCGTCGCGATGTTGCAGGAGTTCAATCGCGCCGTGCACTCCCAGTTCCCGGGCGTGATGACGATCGCCGAGGAATCGACGGCGTGGACCGGCGTGTCCCGACCGACCGATCAGGGAGGTTTGGGATTCGACATCAAGTGGAACATGGGCTGGATGAACGATACGCTGGGCTACATGCAACACGAACCGATTCACCGCAAGTACCATCACAACGAGCTGACGTTCAGCATCCTGTACGCTTTTACTGAAAACTTCGCCTTGCCGCTGTCGCACGACGAGGTCGTCCATGGCAAAGGTTCGCTGATCGGGCAGATGCCCGGTGATCTATGGCAGAAGTTCGCCAACCTGCGTTTGCTGTACTCGTACATGTGGACCCACCCCGGAAAGAAGCTGTTGTTCATGGGGGGCGAGTTCGGGCAGTGGAACGAATGGAATCACGACGCGCCATTGCAATGGGAACTGCTGCAATGGGACTCGCACCAAGGGTTGAAACGCCTGGTATCCGATCTGAACCGCCTTTATCGACAGCAACCGGCGCTTCATCAGCAGGAGTTCATTTACCCGGGTTTCGAGTGGATCGACTGCCACAACCACGAAGACAGCATCCTGATCTACATGCGGCGAGCCAAGGAACCGGATGACTTCGTTCTGGTCTGCTGCAATTTCACTCCGGTTGTCCGGCACGACCACGTGGTCGGCGTGCCGTGCGAAGGCTTGTACGACGAGATTTTCAACAGCGATTCGGAGTACTACGGAGGCAGCAACGTGGGCAATCATCCGGGCCGGGAAGCTCGGCCGGTCGGTTGCCACGATCGGCCGTACTCGATCCACGTGACGTTGCCGCCCCTGGGCGTAACGGTCTTCAGGCGCAGGTCATCTTAGGCTTTAGTGCGTTGTCCAGGC
>SKKK01000068.1 GCA_007121535.1 Planctomycetaceae bacterium
GGCTTGACATCCCGGTGCAGGATGCCCTGCTGGTGAGCGTGCTCCAAGGCCTCGGCCACCTGGATCCCCATCTCGGCCACCCGGCGGCACCAGGCCACGCTGTTCCAACTGCTGTCGTCCAGCCAGGGCGGAGTCGCGTCCCGGTTGACCGGCTGGCTGTCGTGCTCCGCAACGCTCGGCTGCTTCTCGGGCGATGCGGCGGACGGCCTGGCCTGCGGCAGTTCCATGCTCTCGGCGGCGATCGCCCCCTGGCCCAACGCGGACGGGTGCTGAGGGGATTCGGGCAGCGAGACGGTGCGGTCGGGGAACCCCGCGATCACCTCTGCCAGTGTCCGCCCTTCGATGTATTGCATCGCGTAATAATACACGCCGTCCTGGCAGCCGAAGGAGTAGACCGGAACGATGTTCGTATGGTGCAGTCCGGCGGCCGCCTGGGCCTCGTTCTTGAAACGGGTCAGTTGGCGGCGGTCCAGCATCGCCGCAAAAGGCAGGATCTTCAAGGCCACGCGGCGTTTCAAGTCGGTCTGCTGCGCCTCGTACACTACCCCCATCCCACCGCGACCGATCTCCCGCAGCAAGCGGAAATTGCCGACCTTTGCCGGACGGGGAACTTCGTCAGCCGATTCCCGCCCGGCCCGATCCGGCCGCGGGGTACGATGGCCCTTCACCTCGCCGGGCTCGGGAGCGAAACAATGCATCAGTTCCAGTGCGTCCAGGCAAGCGTTCAAATCGCCAGCCATCTGCGGGTGCGCGGCCAGCAAAGCCTGGCGATCCGGTCGGTGCCCCTCGGCCAAAGCCTTGGCATATGCCTCGACCGCCGCCACCAGTTCAGCATCATTCACCGATCGAATCGGATCATTCATGGCCCATGCTCCTTGATCCCGATTATACCGCACCGGCTCAACAACGCACCATGTGTTCGGGCTGAATGCACACGTTTTCCGTACGACGGACGTCCTCGTCCGTCGAAACGGCGATCCCCCACGGCCCGACGGACAAGGATGTCCGTCGTACGGCGGGGGAACCGCGTAACAACGTGGCGATGACCGCATCCTCCCAATGGCGTTTCGTGCCAGTTCTCCGCCCACGATGCTGTGGGCGGAGAGCAGGAAGCGTGACGAACGCAGCGCCGCCGAAGAGACGGGTGACAAAACTGGCCCGGAGACCTGCGGTCGGCGGGTTCGGCGGGGTCAGAGACCCGCGCCGAACAGTGCCTGGAACACCCAGCCGCAGGGCACCGGCGCATGCTCGACACGCCAGTGCCAAAGTGTCCTACTGCCGCTGGCCGCGCCGGTCGACAAACGGCCGCTTGCAACGGTTCCTGGTGACTGTGGATCGCGGTTTCCTCGTGAATCCTACGGGGACGAAATCGTGATCGACTTGGGGCCATCCTCCCAGATATACCCCGCAAGTTCGACGGCGGTCACCGTGAACGTGACGCTATTGATCCTGCGGTGAATCTGGTCGCTCTGGAATAGCGCTGGGGACTCGATGGTTTCGGTTTTACCATCACTCCACGTCCCCGTCACCAAGGCGCCTGTCAGTTCAGTGCCATCCTCTTTGCTGACGGTCACCGTGACGCTGGCTTGCCAGTGATTGCGGCCGACGAAGATGCTGGGAGACTCCGTGAATTGGATGCTCATCTTCTGGGGTTGCAGAGGCTCATCGTTCTGAACCCAGACTTCGATACTGTCCTCGGCCGATGCGCCTCCGACGTCTGTGGCGACCGCCCGAATCGTATATGGGCCGTCAGGAAAATCTTCCGTTGGGGTATCCCAAGTCGCGGACCAGAGGTCGTCGCCAAGGTCTTCTCCGGTCCGTTCCAGAATGACCTTTCCCTGATCTCCTTCGATGAAGAACGTCACCGCTTGAATACCCAAGGGTGAAGTCGCCTCGGCAGTCACAGGGACGTTGTTCCCGGAGACGATCAAGTCGGCAGGTTCCACGATTGTCACCTGAATGCCTGGTTCGTCAGTGATCGGACGCAGGATGACCAGCTCGGTTCTCCCGTCCGGCAGTTGGTCATGGCTGAGGAAAATCTCCCCGTTGTCTGTGATTCGCTGGGCACCTAATCGTCCCAGCACTTCTGGCAAATTCTCAATCAGCGGCTCAAGGTCTAGGAAACCGGTTTCGTCAGTATAGACGAAAGGAAGTTCTACTCCATCCCGGGTTACGTTCCCAATCGTATCGCCGTTACTATTTATGTCTCGCGCCCAACCACGCGTCGTCTCTGTGGAGTTCACCAGATCAACCATCCCCACACCGTCGCTGTAGCGGAAAGCGGTAGTCTCATTAAGACCGTTCCAACCTATCCTCTTCTTATCCGAAGCTCCAACTACCTGACCCCAATCATTGATAGCACGAGAATATGAACGTCCCTTGTTCAATAGGCATCCCAGATCTTCCATCTGCCCGTCCCCCGGTGACCAGCGAAACGCCCGCGTCGTGGACGAATCAATATAAGCCTCGCCGACGATTTGCCCCCAGTTATTCATTCCCCAGACAAAAACGGTCCCATGACCTAAGTCTCCAATGTCTTCAACAGTGTAGCTCTTATTTTCTTCGTCGTAGCGCGCGTACAAGCCGCGCGTTTCTGGCTCTTGCGGTTGGGGCCGGTACGATATGGCAAGATCTCTACTATCGTTCGTAGCTATTACTCCCAGGATTCGTATGGCATCCCACTCAATACCTGATTCGTGGGCTTCTAATAGTGGTTGAAGGTCGACAATACTCAGTTGGGGACCTTGTTCTGCATCTGGATCAATCGTGATCCAAATCATCGTCGAGGTGGCCCTTTCGTACCTTCCTTCACTCTCGGAGTATAAATAGGACCGGGCGTGGCCTACCATTTCTCGATGAGCGTTGATATCTCGAATGCTCATAATCTTCCACGCACGGCCAGCCTCGCCCTTTATGATTGGATAACGCATCCAGGTTCCATCTGGAAGTTCGGTCACCGGCCATTTCTCGCGATCGACCAGAGTTCCCCAAGTAGCGATGCTTTCGACATAGCCCGATGTGTCTAGACCGCTTGGTGAGTTGAGATAACGAAACGCAACAACCTGCACATCCACACCCTCTTCCCAGGCCGCCGAATCGCCCTCCTGGAAATCTACCGACACCAACTTTCGTCCGCGACCAACCGCGTCCCCGAAGGAATTAATTCGAATTCCGTAGGCAATATCGATGTCAAGGAACTCGTCGTCAGGGACTACCGTCTGCCATTGGTAGCTCGGCAACTCAGCGGCTGCTAGTTTTTGAGGCAGTCCAGGGGCGGCCGCCATCGTGACTGCTGCCACCACCAGGAGGAGACGGCCCAGACCTATGTGAGACACGAACGAACGTTTCACGAACGCACACATCGGACAACTCCTTTCGAAGTCGCGGCCTGCGCGGTGAGAGAAATGGCGCGCGGTCCGAGGCGCAGGCCCCATGACCCGGCCGCGCGCCGCTTGTGCTCCCGTTCTTTTGGCCCCCAACAAAACCTTTCGCTGTTCGGCACCGGTTCCGCGTTCGGCGCGGGTCTCCGACCCCGCCGAAACCGCCGACCGTAGGTCTCCCAACCCAGTTCTGTTAGCGCCTCGTCGCAATCCTCATCCGTCCACCTCCATCGAAACCCGGTCTCGGAGATCCCGGGCCACGTGGGCGAGCATCTCCGAGGCTCGCACCCCTGGTCTCGGAGAGACCGGGCCACGTGAGCAGTTCTCTCATCCGATTGCGAATATTTCGCCCTCTATCCTTAAGGAGCCCAAAATCAGGTCGATAGGGACACGAAAGAGCGAAAATTTTTCGTTTTTTTTGAAATTCCCCAGATTCAGTTATTAGGAGGGGAACGCAATTCGTGATTTTACGCACCAAAGTGTTAAATCCAATTCGTTTATTTGACTATGAACCACCCAGATTGACCGTTCGGTACGGGGCCTGTGCGGCGGCGGTGGTTCCGCGTGCGTTGCGAGCCTCTGGTCGGTCAGAGTTCCGATGGATCACAAAAAAAGAGGACGGAAGGCGTGTCTTTGCCATCACCACGCCCAACGTCGCCAAGCGGCGGGCGATCATGGCCGGGAACGATCACGTTTGCAAGGAGACGGCAGTCTGAGTGATCTTCGGTCGCTGCCACCCAAACCTTTCCACATCATCACCACAGACCTGCCCGACAGCTTCAATCGCTTCCGGCGTCCATACGGGCATTTCAACATCGGGCGTCTGATTCACCTGAGGCAGTTCACAGGCAGGCAGTCCCAGACTGGCCGTGACCGCATCCCAGTCCTTCAACGCATCGTACCGGATCGGTTCCACACCCAGATTCCGACCGCCGTCGGTACACCAGGTGCGCCAATAGCCGCCTCGAATGCGGCTGTAGCGGGGGTCGCAGATCTCGCGGTGGACGAACGCCTCGAAGCCCGGTTCATCTCGCATCCGCTCGAGCCTGCCACGCCAGCCGGGCGCCAAGCGTGATCGCAGGGCGCCGGCCTGGAGGTCTCGAAGCGTGAGCCGATAATCGCTCAGTACGATATCCCAGGGAGAGCGGGCGATCGCCCAGCGTCGCAGCTCGGGCCAGAGGTCGCTCAGCCGTTGCTGTAAGCTAACGGCCTTCATGTGACGACCTGAGGTTAGATCAACGAAGCAATGTGACGACACGCTGGCCAGGGCCCGTGTAATCGCCACGCCGGCGGTGCGGGGAATGTGGATGAACACGTAGCGATGGTGGAGGTCGTAGATCATAGCCGGACTCCAATGCGTTGCAGATCCAGGTTCGATTCGCCCAGCCAGCACAAGGCGATGGCCCGTTTGCAACCTTCCCCGATGTACCAACGATCACGCTGGCGATACACGTGAAACGGCTCCGCCGTCGCATAGATGCCGTCGATTCCCAGTTCGCAGAACTCCTGGATCTTGGTCCACGCGGCACCGGACGGTTGACGCTTGGTCAGTTCCCGCACGACGTCAGCTACGGACGCATGCTTGACGCTGGCCCAGCCGAGCAGCTCGGCCAGGCCGATCCCATCGCCCTGGTTGTTGCCCGGGCTGTGGTACGGAAAATGAATGTTGTCAAAGGGCACCAGTATCCTCGACGGATCGTAGGTCCCCGGCCCGACTGTGGTGACCACGTAGGGTTTGCACACGTCGGGACGGGCAAATCGCCAGAACATCCAATCGATGTTGCAAATCTCCTCGGCGGCCAGGATACGTTCGATTGCTGGCAGCGTCACATAGCTGCAGGCGAAACACGTCCAATCGGGACCATCTGGTGTGCCGGCGAACTTCTGTGAGCGTTCCGGGTGCCTGGCGATGGCGGACGCGATGGTGTCCAGGGCACTGCGGTCAGCCGGTACTGCATCGTCCTCGAACACCAGAATGCCCGCAGCATCGGGGTGCGTATCCAGGGCCGTTCTCAGCAGCCGCAGGTGTCCGAAGGTCACAAAAATCCGCGGCAGCCAGTACTGCGGGATGATACGCACGACCTTGCCGACGGCGTGAGTGGTGATACAATCTGCCATCGAACTGGCGTCGGCATAATCACGGTAGTCGTCGCCGTGGACATACTCGTGTGACAGACCGGGCCAAGCGGCTTCGAATTGGCGCCTTCGATCTATCGAGCGAGCGATGGTCAGAACATACGTGGGTGGGAGCGTCACGCGGCATTCTCCTGGAATGAAAAGACTCGTCCGGCAACTGGACACAGCACGGGAAGTCGGCTGATCCGAGCGATGGCCCGGGCCAACCCCGGTTCGGACTCGACGTACAACTGGCACTTGCTGTTCCGATACTCGCGGGCCTTCCACCGGGCGACGGCCTCGGGATCGCTCCGCAGAGCCGCATCGCGGTCTTTGGCGGAACCCGGCCACATGACCAGTTCCTGCCAGGTGACCCCCAGATGCCGCAAATGGCGAATGGTGGCTTCACGTTCAATGTCCGGCCTCGCTGTGATGATCATCCGCACGGGAGCACTGCGGGGCGTGTACAGCGGCAAGGCCGTGTGATTGGTCACGATGATGCCATCCAGATCCCAGGCCGTGGTCGCCAGGTAGCCGCTGTTGGCCAGGTTCCATTCCAGGTAGTGCGGCGGCGGGAGCAAGGCGGCGATCAGATCCACGGCACCAGCGCCCTGGGGCGTACTGTAGACGGCACAGCGGATGATGGACTGCTTCCCGAAGTGCTGGCGGACCAGTTGCTCTCGCTGTCGCATCTGCAGGCCGTTGTAGACCGTGTCGTCGATCAGGACGATCGGGCCCAGCGGTAACGCCCCACGCAGGCGGGCACCCCGCCCGCAGTCTCGCACCCCGTCGGCCGACACACTGTACAGAGGTCGGTGCAGATGACAGGCCAGCAGCGATGCGGGCAGCATCCCCGAGCGAGCTACACCCACCACGGCCGCCGTATCCTCTGGCAACTGGGTGCGGAGGTTCAACGTATCCGCCAGCAGTTGAGCCGTACTGATATAAGTGCCGCCGGGCAGGGTACGCAGCACTCGCGGGCTGCGCGCGGGGATCGACACCGTGGACGTCACGCGGTCACGCTCGGCCGTTGTGGGCAGCGGCAACCGTTCCTGCAGCCAATCACCGAAGCCGGTCCGCAACGCTCCATCACCGTAGCTGAGCACCCAGCGTTGTCGGGCCACGCGGTCGATCCGTTCCCGCCAACCCGCCTGCAGCTTGCAGTCGCGGGTCGTCTGAGCCACGGCGTTGCAGTGGTGATTACCGTAAATGCTCTTGGCCACCAAACCCCGACGCCACCAATCAGCTAACTCCAGGAACTTCTGCCGCTGGTAGATGATCGGCACGTGGATATCGTAGTGCCGCGTGAGCAGGCCCGTTTCCCGCAAAGCCTGGTGTGTCGAACGGAGCAACTGATGCCAACCGCTCGTTCCCGTCCGCCACAGATCGCCGCGATAGTAATCGGGGATCGAGCGGATGTCGTAGTCCTTCAGTAGAATATAGTCGTCGTTCCAAAACGCGACCTGTTCGGTCACGTCGAGATGCTCGAATGCCCACTGAACTTTCAGTGCGATCCGGCTGGCCTTGGGCCCGCGAAATTCACGCCGATGGGCAAGTCGCACGCGGTCGTCTTCGCGGAGCCAAGCGGGCACGTGGCCCACGATCCACACGTGCCGGACTCCGAGGGCATGACGCCGGATACTGCGGAGCGCCATCCGCAACTCGATGTCCTGATGCTTGGAGCCACTGCCCAGGGGGAGCAAAATGTCTATCGGTGCCTGCGATTTCATCGCTGTTCCTTGCGGGTCAGGCATGCTATCAGATTCCAGCGACCGAGGAGGTGGATCTCGGGTGTCTGGTCGAATTCCCTGGTCAAGAAGTGGCTGAATTCGGACGCCGTCCATTCTCGTGTGTGCCAGCGATTGCCGGGTGGACCTTGCCGCTGTTGCCGTCGTGCTCGACGACCGCGGTATTTGCGGCGAGCTACCAGTTCGCGTTCCGGAGTGGCGAGCACGAGATGTCGCCAGCGTCCGGCGTGGAAGTGCCGCAGGAGAGCCGCCGGATCGTCCAGGTGCTCGATCACGTCCACACATAGCAGCATGTCAGCGACGGCTGGTACGGGGACCACATCCCAGCGGCGATCGGGGAACCGCGCACGGAGCGACGCCAGACGATAGTCCAGGTCTACTCCGAGCGTGTCGTAGCGAGCGAAGAATTTTACGAGCTTGGCGCCCGATCCGCAGCCCCAATCCAGTACGCTGGTGATAGCTGGGTCTCGAGCTGCCAGTTGCGCGGCCCAGCGGTAGACGCGGGTCTGCGCGCCGTCGGTGACCGACAGCACAGCGGTACTTGCGCTACGTGAGCGATATCCAGGGGGTAAGCAATAATTGTCTACGTTCATCGCTGATAGGCGCTGCGGAGCCACCTTTCGTTTTCCAGGAATTGTGCCCGAGTCCGAGCGGGGAATCGCTGGTGGGCGAAGCGTCGACGGATTCCGGTCAATCGCACCACGACTTGCATTGGCCGTTCGGGCTGGGCGGCCAGACGCAACCGGATCGCATCGCCGACAACTTTGGCGCCCACGACGACGGGTTCTTCCGGTACCAACCCGCACACCTGGATCGTTCCGTCTTCACAGACGGCTGCGAACTGGGGATCGATCGTGATCAGCGTCTCTCGGTCGGAGATCGTCGCCGTGAACACGTCATCGAAGCGGACCTCCGGCATTTCCACGCTGGACAGGGCCACGTATCCGGTGTGGCTCCAGTCGGCTGGTACGATGGCGTTCTTGTCCGACTCGTAGGAGGGATAGCTGTCGTCATCGCTGTCGTCGCTTTCGTCGTCGCTTCCCGACTCCGATTCGCTGTCGGATTCCGATTGCGATTCCGAATCCGATTCGCTTTGTGAGTCGGATTCGCTTTGTGACTCAGATTCCGAGTCGGAATCGGATTCGCTTTGCGACTCGGATTCCGATTCACTGTCCGATTCGCTCTCGGACTCGCTCTCCGATTCACTGTCCGATTGGGATTCCGATTCCGACGGGCTGTCCGATTCCGACTCAGCGGGGCAGCAATCGCCAATGGTCACGATCTCCCACTTTTCCGAATCCGCGAAGTACTTGGCGATGCCGCAAGCACCGGCCGGAATACTGTCGCTGGACGCCTCCCAGATCTTCCGCAAGCCCACCGAATCGTAGACGATGAACAACAGACTGACCGGCGACCAGCCGTCTCCTGTCCACAATCGCAACTGAGCCAAAGCCGAACCGCAGGGCGTCAAGTTCTCCACCAGCACGAACCGCCAGTGATCCTCGTATCCGCCCATCACCTGCCAGCGGGCTTCCTGCTCGTCGAACAGACACCAGACCCAATCGTTGTCGCCAAACTTCATCGGCCAGACACCTTGGGACTGGTGCAAAGTTCGCACGGCTGTCCGCGTTCCCGGCGGATAGCCTGTCATGTGCCAGACCGTGACCGTCGGCTCCTGGGCATCCGCCGCGTAGACACTGCCGTTGGCATAGTAAAACACCGGACGACAACCGGGCATTTTGGCCCAGCCGACCGGTTCGTCGGGCGACTGGCCCACGTGCCAGTGGCTGGATGGCAGTCGGAACACGGCCATCCGTGGACGGTCGCCCAGCCGGACCACGGCCCAGCGAAGTCCCGTGCCGGGTTCCTTCCACAGGATGCGGGCCGTGCCGTAAGGGACACTACGAAGAGCAGACGACTCTCCCGGTGCGATCTCCGCGAACTGGTCGCTTTCCCGGATGACATTGACCTGCACCGGAGTCACGCCGGACACGACTGCTCGTCCGATGGCGCCGGAACGTAGCGGATCGACCAGCACGCACCAGCGTTGCGACTTCGCCTCGGCGGTCGGCTTGCTCCCTTCCAGATTCACCTGATTCTTGAACTGCTGCAGGTTGTCGCTGGCGGTGACAATTGGCTCGGTCAAGGCCAGCACGGCGAACCGAGCCAAGTCGTCGCTACTCGTATTGCGGACCTTGATGATCCCCGTCTGCCGAAACTCGGCCCCCGCTTCTCGGAGCACGTCGTGCTGGCTGGCCCGCTGCTGGCGCGCGGCATCGATGAACGCGTTGTAAGCCTCGGCCGGGATCTCCAGCCGCCCGCCGCGTTGGACCTTTTTCAAAGGATCGCCCGTGGTCATGCGTCAGACTCCAATTCCCAATCCGGCGAAGTTGCCCGCTGGATAGACCTGCTCCACGTAAACGGCGATCGGCCGCTTGACCAGCACATGCTCGTCTTCATCGTCGGCGTAACGGACCCAGAGGTACTCCCAGCCTTTCTTGTTGATGCCTTCGATGTCGCCGACTTTCAGCCCGCTCACATTCGGACTGGCGGCAAAGCGGAACGTGATCTCCCAGGCGTCCTTGCCTCGCTTGGCTCCGGAGGCTCCCAGGAACAAGACCTCGCCCGCAGCAAAGCCTTTGAACACCGCCTGGTTCGTGCGTCCCGTGAGCATGAACAGAGTCAGCTTGTAGGCCCCGGTGACCAAGGCACCCGGAATGCGATGCGTCTCGCTGAAGGAATACACGGGCACGGTCACATCGGTGCCTTCCACGCTGTCCGTGCTGACCCCGATGGCGCCTTTGAAGTCCGGCGCCGTCTCGCCCGCTGGAGCATACTTGCCTACGGTCTGCAGACTCTGCGTGATGTGCGTGGTGCCGCCGCTGGTATCGAACGTGAATTCCGACTCATCAGGCTCACGGCTGCTATAGCGAGCAGTGACATCCCAGATCCCATTGCCGCTAGGATCGAGGCGATATTCAAGGAACGGCAGACCCGCGTAGAAGGCGGGGATCGTGCCTTCCACCAGCGCTCGCACGACGGCGTCGTCCTGCGTGCCCTGGACCACGTACACCAGATCCACCGAGGACTGTTGTGTGCCTTCGGTGGTTTCCCGGCTGTCGAATTTCTCGAAGATCTTGACTGCCATCAGCTAAACGCCAGCCCTCCGTCTTGAGCTTCCTTAACCAATTGCTTCGTGTTCTGGGCGATCTGCTCGGAAGCCTTGGCCGTGCGCTCGGCCAGGCTGCTGGCCCCCAGACCCCGGATGGCCATCGCATTGAACGTGCCCTGGATCTCGCCCGCTCCGATGCCTCGACCCACGCCCGGCAAGTCACCCAATCCGCCGCCGGCCTGGTCGACCTTTTGCTGGGCCGTTTCGCTGTCAAACAGCTCTCGTTTCTGCTTGGCTTCGGCCAGCGCCGCATCGAGTTCCTCGCGGGCCTTTTGCAGGGCCGACTTGCCATCGGCAGCGGGTGTTTCGGGCAATCCGGCTGTCTGCTCGAGTCGCTGGCGAGCATCTTCCGCCGCCCCTCGCGCGTCCTCGATCGCCGCATCCGCGTTCTGGCGAGCGTCGCTGGCCACCCCGCCCCAATAGGCCCCCACGGCGCCCTGGGCGTCGCGTGTGGCGTCCTGAACGATCCGCTTGGCATCTTCGGTCGCGGTCCCCAAGGGGCCCGACAGGGCGCCCAATTCGCGGCGAGCTTGGGCGATCTGGGCCGTGAGTTGTTCCACCTCCGCCGCATCACCGGTCTCGGTGGCGATTTGGAGCTTGTCTTCCCACTGGCCGATGGTCCATTCCAAGTTCCGCTGGACGACCTCGCGGCGTTCCCGTTCCAGTTGTTGGGATCGAGCATCCTCGGCCCGCATGTCCACGCCGATCAGCTTGCGGGCCACGGCCCCGGCAGCTCCGTCTTGGGCGGCCAAGTCCAGCAGGCTGTTGGCCAAGCTTTGCACCATTCCGGACCACATGCGGTGCACGGCGATGACCACGCCGGCGAAGGCCTCGATCATGGCCGCCTTGAGCCCGTTCCAAATCTCGGACAGTTTGGCCACACCCGTGAGCCAGGCGGCTTCCAGGCCGCCCATCACGATTTGGCCCGCCGCTTCCCAGTCGCCCTCCGAGATAGCTTTCGTCAGACCGCCGAAGACGGTCCGGAAAATACCACCCAACTGTCCGAACAGGTCACCGACCATCGCGCCCAGATAGGTGCCCAGACTGCCCAGCGCCGTGCCCACTGTGGACAACGGGCCAGATATAAAGGATGGAACGCGGGCCCAGATGCCCTGCAACCAGCCCATCAGGCGGCTCGCCCCCTGGCGAATGTAAGACCAGACGTGGTTTGCCGCCGCCGCGATACTGGGCCAGACTTGACGAACTTGCTCGGCGCCCTGGAAGAAGACGACTTTCAGTCCGGACCAGAGGATCCGCGCGGCCAGACGGACGTCACCGGCTGCCAAAGCGGCTGAGATCCCGCCGACAACCTCTCTCACAATGGCCCACAGTTCGCCGAGAGCCTGGCCCACGATATTTAACCCAGCGCGCCCCGACTCGCTGAATCTCGTCCAGGCGTACACTGCGCCGCTGACCGCCGCCACAACCAGTCCCACTGGGGAAACGATGGCCGCCAGCGCGGTGCCGACGGCGCCCAAAGCTGTGAGTACCAACGGCGCAGCCATCAACAACGGCGCCAATGGTCCGCCGATGCTGGCCCCAAGCACCCCGGCCAGTGAGCCCAGGCTGCCCACCGCTCCGGCCATGCGTCCGCCGGCGCCGCGCGCCCCCGCTCCGATGCGTCCCAACATGCCGGTCCCGGCCGCCCGCAAGCGAGCGAAGGTCGCCAAGCCGACCGACCGCACTGTGGCAAACGCGCTGATCATGCTGGTCCGCAGGGAGCGACCCAGCGCCGGCCCGAGAGTGATCCAGGCCGCTCGAATCCGCTGCACAGCGCCCATTGCCGCGGTGACGATACGTCCGAAATCCTGCTGCGCCATGCCGGCCACCTGCGCCAGGGGGCCACGCACCCAGGTTGGCAGACGGAGCCAGGCTGCGGAGACGCGGGCGACAGCTTGACGCCCGATCTGCTGGACGCGGGACATCGCGGCGTTGAATGGCCCGGTGACCCGCGAACTGGTCTGCTGCCAACGGGACTGCACGGATGCAGTAACCGACGACCAGGCAGACGCAACCCGACCGGCGGAAGCCGATGCTCGCTGTTGGAGTTGCTGCCAGATGCCACCGACTCGGGAGCTCATGGCTTGCCAGGCAGTCGTGGCTCGGGAGCTGACCGTCTGCCAGCTTGTGGACATGCGCTGGGTAAACGACGTCCACGCGGCGTTCAAGCGAGCGATGGCCGGCGCCGCTGCAATAGCGATACGCGCGAAACCCGCGTTAACCGCGCCAGTAATCATCGGCGCCAAAGCTCGTGCATACTGCCCCAGACGAGCCAGTGCGGCTCGTCCCGCTCCCAGCAAATACGGCAAACTCGAAGCGGTAGCCGCCACCGTCCGGCGAACGACCTGGACCGTCAGCCCGGATAACTGGCGGACGATGCCGCTGGCGACACTTCTGATGGCCACGGCCGCGCGGGCTGCTGCGCTAACTGCGGTGTTACCCAGCGACACGAAAGCAGCACCGGTGATCTTCACCAGCCCGGGGAGTCCTTTGAGCGGCAGTGCCAATCGCAGCAGCCCCGCTCGGAGTGTGCTCACCACCCGCAGCGCCCCGGAAAACGGGGCCAGCAAAGTGCGACCAGTCGTGCTGGCCGTCAACGCGAGACCAGCCCAAATCATGCCCAGCCCGCCCAGTGCCCAGGCCAGCGCAGAAGCCATCGCTCCCACCGCCACCAGCGAACCGCCTACCGCCGTCATGACAGCCGCCGCCAAGACGGCTCCGATCACCCAGCGTCTGTTGGCCGAAATCCACTGCGTGATACTGCCCAGCAGCGTGGTGACGAGCGGTTCCAGGCGTTGCAGGGCCGGCGCCAGTGCATCCCCAATGGCGATCGCCACGCCCTCGGCGGCAGACAAGATCCGGCGAAACGTACCGCCCAATCCGGACTCCATCTCCTTGTGCGTGCGAGCTGCCACACCGTTGGCGCTGGCCAAGGCGTCGCGTAATTCCCGCACGTTTACAGCGTTCTTGCTTAGAGCCGAGGCGCCGGTGATGCCCAGCAATCCGAACGCCTCGTTGAACTTCTGTGCTCGGGCAGCCGTTCCCAGGTTGGCAGTCGCCTGATTCACTTCGTCGAGTACATCTACCAGAGGCCGCGCATTGCCCTGCATGTCCACAAAGCTGACACCGAAGATGTCGCGCAGTCTCTCGGCTTGGGCTCCGCTGATCGTCAACAGACGCCGCAGCGCCGTACCGGCATTACTGCCTTGAATGCCGACGTTGCCCAAGGCGCCCAACAGAGCCAGCGTATCCTCGATCGACATGTTGAAGTCACTGGCGACCGGACCGGCGTAAGTCAGCGAGTCGCCCAGGGATTCCAGCGTATTGAAGCTCTTGTTGGCTGCCACGGTCAGGGCGTCGGCGACTCGGGAAGCATCACCGGCCTCCAGCGAGAACTGACGGATCGCAGCCGCCATGATGCCAGAAGCGGCCGTCGCATCCGTGGACGTGGCTCGTGACAGGTCCAGCACGCTGGCCGTCATCCGGTCGATCTGATCGGGCGAGAAACCGGCCCGTCCCAATTCGGTCATCAACGAGGCCACTTGGGCCGAGGTAAAGCTGGTCGTCCGTCCCAGTTCCTGAGCCGTCGTTCGCAATCGCTGGAACTGTTCGTCCGTCGCCTCGGTCACAGCTTTTACCGTCCGCATCTGGTCGTCAAAACCGGCAAACACCTTGGTCGCGAATGCCAGGGGCGCCCCCAGACCGGCGCCCAATGCCAACAGTGGTCGTCCCAAGGCTCCCACACCGGAGGCAAAACCCCGCAAGCGGGCCGAGACGCGGGCCAACCCTGCCTGAACGCGATCGCGCAGCGCGATCTCGACGTAGGCTTTTCCGGCTCGAACTTCCCGACCAGCAGCCATGTGCTTACCCTTTCACGCTGCCGGCCCAGGCATGAGGAATCGTGCCCGCCGCCACTTCTTCCTGCAGCGAGGGACCCATGAAGGGACGCGGACGATAGACGGTCCGACGACGCCGACGACGTTCGCCCACACGAGCCTTTCTGCGAGCATTGCGGCGCCGCCAGGTTTTCCCTTGATCTCGGGAGACCTCCTGGACCTGCACCGCATCGCCGAACTCCAATATCTGTGGCACCGTGTTGCTGCCCAGATCGATCCACGATTGTTGGACCTGGTTCAGTTTCACCGGTCCGACGACCAGCGATTCTTGATAGGGATCGTAGGCGAACTGGATGTTCTTCAGATTGGCCACGCGATCCTGGGAATGGACGCTGGGCGGCTGGCCCGGCTCCGAGGGCCGTTTGCGGCGCCGCAACTTCGAACGGGCTCGCCGCCGAACGAAGGCCCCGATCTTGGACATGGCCTGACGGTTGGCACGACCGATGCGCTTGCCGACCTCTTTGCGGTCCAGGAAGAACCGCCGCATCTGCATGGTCATCTGGAACTGCTGGGGCATCGATCAGGCCTTCTTCTTGGTAAACAAAGGTTTCAACAATCGCAGGTTCCCGGCGTTCAACCGCAGACCGCTGGCCCGTCGCACTGTGGACTTCAGGTCCACTGGCAAAAAATCCGCCACATCGAACGGCCGCCGCTGTCGCTTGGGATCACGGTGGCAGTTGGCCAGCATCGCCATGAGGTGGCTGGTATGCAGCCAGTGTTCACGACGGCGACCGGCATACATCCACGCCAGTTCCCGCAGCGTCAGCGGACCGGCGTCGACTCCGAGGACGCCGGCGAGTTCCCAGATGCTGCGATAAAGGTCTGCAGCTCCCGGTCGATCTGCTCGCTGGCCTGTCGCATCACCGTTTGGATCGTGGCCTCGATCTGTCGATCGTCCAGCTTGCCGCTGACCAGCTTGATCGCTTCCGCCTGCGCCTTGCCCGTCGCCTTCCACAGCCGCCCCAGGACTTCGCGACGGTCTTTCGGGAAAAAATCAATCAGCCCTTGCACCAGCGCTGTGGCCGCCTCTTCGATCGCATCGCCCACCAGCAACTCGGCGAACGCTTCCTCGCCGATCGCTTGCTGCTCAGCCTGCGGCTGGCAGACAACGTACAACGTGTTGACCAGCAGTTCCGGGTCTTCCGACAGTCGGTTCAGCAACTGGCCGTCGAACACGTCCAGCAGATTGACCCCCGCCCGCTCGCGGACCCGCTTGATCGTGTTCACATTGATGGCCAGGTTCCAAGAGCGTCCCTGGGTGTCTTTCCATGTGCTCATTCGTCCTCCTCTTCTTCTTCCGTCTGGTCAAGAATCACAAATGGCTGCGGTTGCGATTCGGCCAACTGGATCAGCCAGCGCAGATCCTGAGCGTTGATCGCCACGAACGCCTTCTCACCGGCTGGCGCCAATCCCTGTTTCAGCGTTTCCAGCCGTTGTCGGTCAGTTGTCATCATTCGCGTTCCTCCGGGCATCAGGTGCCGGAAACCTCAAACCAATCCGGTTCCACCAGGGAGCCCGATTCCTCGTGGTAGGTGGGCTTGAGCGTGAATTCGTACTCCGAGGCGTTCTCGAGTTCCTGTGTCAGGTTCATCGAGAAGATCTCGCAGAAGGCCCGTGGTCCCTGGGCTCCGGATTCCGTTACTTCCGCATCGAGCACCAGGAACTCGACGGCCTTGTCTTCCAGGTAGGCTTCCAGCAAGCTGTCGAACACCGTATCCACCCCAGCCTTGTGGCGATACGTGAAACTGATCTCCAGTTCCTTGAGGGCCCCTTTGGTCAGTTTCCAACTGCTGAACCGGGCCGACACGTCCGCTTCGCCCTTGCCCAGGTTGGCCGAGACGTTGATGGCATTCTTGACCTCGGTCCAGGTCGGGGTCGCGTGGGTGCCTCCGTTCAGATACAGCTTGCAATCCTTGCCCACGACGGGCGCTTGCACGAGAGTCATCTGGTTCTCCTTGTGGTTTACGAGGCCTGTCTCCAGCCCCGAAATGTCAGCGTCACGACGCTGGTAAACTGGCGATACTTATGCAGGTGCTCCTGCAGATACAAGAGCCGCACTTGCGGGGAGATCAACGTCGTCCCGCCCGGCCGCTGGCCGAACAGGAAGTAGTCGGCGATCTGCTGGGTCAGGAATGTCAACGGGTCCAAGCGGTCGTTGTCGATCGATGGCGGTTTCATCTGCACGCCGATGTCGATCGCATACTCGTGAACCGACGACGAGCGGGTGTCCAACTTGCCTCCATCTTCCCTGGGCACCACGGTGATTTTGAGTTCGTTCAGTTCCTGTAACTCGAAAGTAGGCAGGTAGCCCCGCTCGGCGGTGAACGACAGGCTGAATTCCCGACCGTTCAGTTCGTCGACGATTGCGTCGGCCAATTGGATGATTTGGGCTTGTTGCATCAGGTTCCTCACAATTCTACTTGCTCGGCATCCACGTTGGCGTACACGCGCAGCCTCCGGCTATCGCTGTGCCCGCTCCAAGCCGGCAAGCTGATCTTGGCTTGCACCAGGTACAGCCCCTCTTCGTCCAGGTCGTCGGCGAGCGTGTAACAATGAATCCCGCCGTTGCTGGGGTCGCCGACCGCTGAGGCGTCCTTCCTGAGCACCGCGCCGCTGGGCTTGCGCAGGAGGATGGCCAACTCGCTGGCAGTGCTCAGGTCGACAGGCACACCGCCATCGGTTATTCTCAGCCGGATTTCGGTACCCACATCGTTGACGTGGGCTTCGGCGATCTTGATCAACGCTCGACCTCCAACAAAGCGTGTTGGCGGGTGGTTACCTCGTACTCTTGGTGGCGGCCGATCTGGCAGCCGGCATCCATGAGCCGATACACGGATGTTTCGCCCAGGTCGATCAGGTCGCAGCCGATCATGGCTACGGTGTGGATTGGGGAAACCAGTGGTGAAGTCCACGTGCCGACGAGCGGGATGACTTCCGCGTTGACCGTGGCGATAGACAGCGGCGTGACTTGTGGCGCCGACCAAGTGGTCGCCAACGGCAACGGCTCGGCTTGGTAGGCCGCCACAGAGATGGCCGAGATCGTGGGCGTCGACCAGGCGGCGGTCAGCGACGGGATATCGGCACGGACAGCCACTTCCGCTGTTGCCGAGGCAGGCATGGCAGACCACTTGACTGCGGCCGAAGGGACGCTCGCAGTTGTCGCCGCTTGATACGACGCCGACAGGGTGGATGCGATCCAAGCCCCGGTCGCGGGTGTGATACTGGCTTGAAAGGTTGAACCCGAGGCGGCCGAAACCAGAGGCGCCGACCATGCGACTGCACCGGCCGAAACACCCGCGATCGTGGCGACTTGATAAGTTGCGGTGACAACGGATGCAGACCAGGCGGTTGTTGCCGCAAAGGTGGTGGCAATCAGATCGACCTGGGACGTCGGCGCAACCGTCGACGACGACCACAGCGCGGCTGCTGGTGCGACGTTCGCTGTGAATATGGCGCCGGAGGTTGCGGTGACCGCGACTGCCGACCAAGTTCCGGTTTCCGGAACGACTTCTGCTGCAAACGAGGCTCCGGATGCGGCTGCGACTGTGGACGAAGACCACGCGGCGACTGCTGGAACGACCTCTGCGACAAAAGCGGCTTCGAACGTGGCTGCCGGTGACGGTGCAGACCAGGCCAGGATGGTCGGAGTAATGTCCGCCGCGAAACTGGCTCCCGACGTGGCAGCGACTGTGGGCGAAGACCACGCGGCACTCATCGGCGTTACGGTTGCTGCCAGAGCGGCTTGGTAGGTCGCCGTGACAGGTGCCGCCGTCCAAGCGACCGTTGGAACCACCGGACTGGCGGACCAGCCTGACTGATAAGCTTCCGTCACGCCGGGTGCCGACCAGCCCACCGTCGCGGAAAGCACATCCGCCGCGAACCCTGCCCCCGCCGTGGCCGCCACGTGGGGCGCCGACCAATGGGCGGACACGGAACCCACTTCTGCCGAAAACGCGGCCACGTGCCAAACCGTGGCGTTTGGTGCCGTCCAGGCCGCAACGGCCGGAGCAACCGCAGCCAGGAGCGACACTTGAGAACCGGCGACAATGGCCGGCGCCGACCACGCCGCGGACGCGGGGAGTACTTCGGCCGCTTGACTCGTCGAACTGAGGGCCGTCACTGTTTGGCTCGTCCACGCCGCAACAGCGGACGTGACGCCGGCGGTCTTCACCGCTGCATACTGGACCGGCACGACCGACGCTGACCACGCCGCCGAAACGGGCGACACTGATGCCGTCTGAGGATTGGCCGCCGACTCGTACTCGAACTCGATGGCAATGTCGTCGAGATTCAAGGTCACGCCGGCATTGGCATTGTTCGCCAAGGCCAGCGTGCTAACCAGTTCCAAACGGACGGGCGTATTGGACGCCTGATAGGCGGGATCGATGCTCTGCTGCAAACCGGCCGCTTGGCTGAGGTAGCTCGCGTCGGTACTCGTGCCGGTGCTCGACACGTTGACCAATGTCGCGATCAGCGTCGTGCCGCTCAGAATGCGGATCTGAAATGGCCCCGTAGCGTTGACTGTGTTGTAGTAACTGATCTTCTTCTTCCAACCCGCACAACGCACCCCGAGCACGTTGCTGTTAGCCGGTACGCCCCAAGTCTGCCAACTGGTCGCGTCGTTGGGTGTGCGGGCATACTCGGTGCCCGATTTGTTGCGGCCCGAGATGGTGAACTGGGCCGAAGCGTCCGTCGCGTTCCACTGGAACGTGATGTCGTTGCTGCCTCCCTGGTCCGTCAACCCTTCCAGGTCGCTTGTAAAAGCCCAGGTTTTGGTGGCGAGGTCGGCCATGACAGAATCACGAAATCAGGAAGACAGTAAACGTCCGGTGAAACACGTTTCCTTACGTCAGCAGCAAGATGCCATCGGCATGCCAGGGAACCGTCACCTGCGTGGCGGCATTGGTGATCGGACTGGTGAACTCGATGTAGGCGATCAACGGGTTGGCCGAATCCGCTCCGACATGCTTGTAGAGCAACACGCCCACGTGATTGCGGGCGGCGTCGCCACCCAGCGAAGCGAACACCACATCGTCGGCGTCAAAGGCGGCCCGATCGTTGGCGTCGTCCTTGTTGACCACCTTGTTCGCCAGAGCCTGCCGGCTGTAACCTCCGGCATTGCACTCGTCCAGCGTCGTCAGGTCGCTCACATAGACCTTGCCGTCGTTTTCACTGCCGGCCGAGGTGTTGGCCATCAGCAAAATGGCGCGAATGTCATCGTCGTCCAGGTCGATCTCGCCGGCCGCATTGGCCCGCTTGAATTCGTTATAGATCACGCTCATGGATCACATTTCCTTGCCGTTATCGGGCTCTGCTCCAAAATACGTCCACCCTTCGATTCAACTCTCTTCGACCGGCTCGTCGTCGTTCAGCAAGCAAGGCCGATGCTTCAACCGCAGGATCAGTTCCCGCAGATCTTCATGAATCACCCGACCGGTTTCACGCTCCAGCCGCAAATCTTCGCGGAACTGGCTGACGATGACGCGGATGGCCGTTTGGTGCCGGTCGTGCAACCGCGGAATCAACACGCTGGTGGTGTAATACAAGTACCAGACCAGAATGCCGCCGATGCCCATCTGCCCGACCAGTCCGGCCCAATCCGAGGCCGGCGGGGGCGCTTGGGAGATCACCGTGCTGACCATCGTTCCGGCCAGAGCAGCCCCGGCGACAACGCCCGAAATCGTGGCCGCTCCGACCAATGCACTCCGCAACACCATGTTTCTTCTCCTTGACGGTTATGCTCAACGATTCCGCTGGAACAATTGCAGGATCAACGGCAGCAAAGTCACCAGCAGTTGCAGCAACACGCCGATGTCGAACCCGAACTTTTCGGCGTTCTCTTCCAGTTCCACCGCCACCTGGGCAGCGATCTCGTTGGGATCGGCATCCGGATTCTGCTCCACCGCTGCGAACACCCTTTGCCACACAAAGGCTCGGGCTTCCCGCTCCTGACGGCGTTGCTCGATACGATTTCTGACTTTGGCCACGTTCTGGTCCTCTCTGGTCACAGGTAAGAATGCGAGCCCCAGTCCGGCAGATTCTTGGCCGGAATCCCTTGGACATCGCAATAGAAAAAGATGCTCCGACTGCCCACGAACCAGCGCACCCAGTCCGACAGCTCGACCACGATCATGCCCGAAATGCGCGGCCAGTTTCGCTGGCGGAAGTGGGCCTCCGGCTGCGTGTTGAAATCGCCCCAACTGTTGGGCACGAACACCACGTCCACCGGCCACACGTCGCGACTGAGGTCGTAGCCCACCGAAGCCATGTCGTGGTTCCACGATCCCTGGCGGCGATGAACGCCTCGGCTATCCGGACGGCTGGCGAAGCCCACGTTCTGCCCGCTGTGACAGGCATACCCGGCGGCGAATAGGTCCAGGGCTTCGTCTCCCGTTTGAGGCCGTACCCAGCGACCAACCTTGTGCTTGGCCATCTCGGTGCGCTCGGCATTCGTGTAACCTTGCTCGCTGCCAAACGACGCGTTCTGACCGGTGAGGTTGGCGAACGCATAATTCCGCCGCCAGAGGAAGCCCATCTCGTGATCGATACGGGCGGCAATCGCTGGATTCATCCCATGCCCACGATGACCACGCCCACGGTATGTGCTCTCCCAGGCCGGTCGTTCGTAGATCTCCGGTTCCCCACCGATCACGATCTCCACGGCATTGGTCACCGCTCGGGCATGTTGACTGCCGCGCGAGACGCAGTTGCCGTACGGTTGTCGCTCGTCACCGAACAACATGGGCAACCCTAAGCGTCGCTCGATCTCCACCAGCGACAAGAACAGGGGTACCACTTTGCGGTCGGCCTGTCGATGTAGTCCGGCCAGGTGTGGACAGGCATCTCGGAACGTCTGCACGATGCCATCGCCAAAAAGCTGCTCGTCCGCTTCTTGGTCGTAGGGAGCACCGGGAAAACCGTCGCTGTAGATCTTGACGAGTTCCTCGGGCGTCGGCAGACGTCCCTTGATCGGCCAGTCGTAATATTGAATCGTCATCGTCCTGCCTCCCACACGGCCCAGGCCAGTCCCCGAAGTACTTGGGCGTCGGCCTCAGTCACATTGCGGATCGTGGCTCCCAGGCTTTGCCCGAGGAATCGATCAACGGCGTCGGCCAAGCCAGCGTACTGCCCCTGGAGTCCGAGTTCGCGCCCGTTGCTGATCAACCACTGCCGTAGATCGGACGTGCTCGCGATCTCCGGCTTGGTCCCCGCTGCAATCGCGGCCGGCGCACTCTCCACCAGCCGTGCCGCATCCTGGTAAAGGGTCGCCAACGTCGTCGCGTGCTCTCTCGACAGTGCTAGTGAGCGGATCGTGGCTGTGGCTTGCTGAATCGACTGCGTGGGCGCTGGGTAAGGATTGGGCCCCGGCACCGGAGCGGGGCCTGGTGTAGGGTCCGGTGGGATTGTCCCTCCCGCTGTGAGTCGATGTGTAGCCACTGCCACACCTGCGGGATCAGTCGGGTCCACCAACACCAGCACATAGATCCCCGGCTTGTCAGGCGTCAGAAAGATCCGCAGACGTAAGCCGCTGCCCAAAGCCAGCGATAGTTCGGCATCGGTGATAGGCTGGGCCTCGGGCGGTCCGTCCACTGTCACAACGAGGCGGGTTGCCCACGCCTGCAGGTCTGCCATGTTGCTATCAACCGGCGGCGTTGCCAAACCATCCACGAGCAGGCGGGCTTCGTTGGCCACTTCCACACGCTCGGGACCGACGATCCGTAGCTCGTCCCCCAAGACTATGCTCGTGGCTAACAGCAACAAGATCATCGTTAGGATAACAGCAGTCATCCAGCCGAAGGGACTCGTCGGTCGCAGTTTCCTGTTCATCATCCTGCTCCTGGTCGGAGACCTACGTGTTCTCTGTGCCCACATGTTTGGTGTGAATCCTCAGCAGCTTGCGGAATGGATCGGAGTAGCGGTACGGCGGTTCGTTGCCCGGCGCCAGTACCTCGTACACAAACGTCTTTTCACCCACGCTCTCCCGGATGCGGTCGCCCGCCCGAGGCAGCGTGACCAGGCCGGCCAGTTGCAGGTCGGCCGCCTGGATCAAGTAATCCCGTGATTGCACCCGCTGGATGATGCCCGCTCCATCATCGACTTCGAACTCCGTTTTTCCGATCGTCGCTTGCACGGCGACCTGGTTGGCGCCGCGCTGGTAGACGACCTCCGTGGACGCATACGTCTTGAGTTGGTCGGCCAGCCAGGCGGCGCCTTGATCCAGCAGGTTGGTCATGGGTTACTGATCCAGACGGACACGCACCAGTTCGTCGCCGTCGGCGGCTGCCAGGACTGTCTTGCCCAGTAGCTTGTTGGCGCCCGACTCGCTGTCCTCCTTGGCTTCCTGGTCGGCCACATCCCAGTACACGGTCTTGCCGGCGGCGATCGCTGTACCCACACCCGAGGCCTTGGGCACGTCGAACACGCCGTCCACTGCCAGGGCGCCCAGTTGGTTGGCCGCGATCGGTTGCTTGGTGATCCCGATCAGATCGTTGAGTACGACCACCGCGCCCGCCGCCACATCGGCGCTGGGTGTGTAGTCGATTTGTTTGCCGTCGTGAACGAAAATTGCCGTGGGCATAAATGAACTCCTTGACTGTCAACGGTTGCTAGTGAACGTCTTAGCAGGCGGCGTCGCTTACACTTCTCCCTTGCAGCGGATTCCCGCCCGTGGATCTTGGAGACTCACACCAAAATCATGAAATCCCCGCATTTGCACACCGAGCACATTGAAATCGGCTTCGGCCGTCTCAATGGTCGGCGACTCCTGGCCGTTGAGGAACGCGACTTCGATCACCGGCAGATCGTTGGGATCGGCCAACAGATACCAGGCCTTGGCCGAGTGCCCCGTGTAGACGCTGTTGGACAGGTAGCGGCTGACTTCTACGCGGAACTTACCCTGATGCGGGTTGTTCACGGGATACTTCGTGTTGGCCGTGGTCTCCCGCAACTCCATCGACTTGTAGAGCTGCGTGGCCAGGGCCGACAGCGCCGTGGGCACCAGCATGATGGTTGGCATGATGCCGATCGGCTTGCCGTCCGAATCCACCTGATCCATGAAGGCCACTTCGGCGCCCGTCAGGCCGTCGATCGACAAGGCCGTATCGGCGCCCTCCAGGTAGTTTTTGTTGGCCGTCTTGAAGAAGGCATTGTTCTTCAGGAACGTGGCCCAGAAGATGTCGTTGATCTTCAGGCCCGAGCCCCGCCCCAACTTCCGCGGCACCGTGGTGATCGCCCCCAGGTCGTCGTTGATGATGTCCCGACGATCGATCGCCAGCATCAAGCCGTAGGTGTCGGCCTTGTTGGTGTAAGTCTCGTTGCCGAGCGTACCATGCTTCAGTTCTCCGCCTGGCGCCACCACTTCGTACTGATCCTTGCCGATCAGCCGGTAGCTGGTGACCGTCTTGAAGTCGCTCACGTTCCGGGTGGCGCAGATGTTCCGCCACACCCGTTCCACCGAGAAGAAGCCTTCCAGCAGGAACTTGTTGGCCACGTTGGATAGAATCCCGCCGATGTCGATGGTCGAGAACCCGGCCTCCAGGTCCGGACGGAAGGCAAACCGCAGCACGGCGCGAGCATCGCGGAAATTGCGTCCCGTGAAACCGTGGGCCCAGGCCGCTTCCAACAGCAATTCCTGCAGACCGATCGAACCTCGGAAACGGCGATCAGCGGCTTCCAAAGCGGGCTCGGCCACTTCCTGTTCCAGGTTCTGCAGCCCGGCCGAGAGCAAGCAGGCGGCTTCCAGCACGGCTGCCGTCACGTTGTTGTCCCGGAAGTGAGCGGCCGGCGCCTTGGGGCGGCTGGTTCGCAATACTTGCAAAGCGCATTGATCGGGAGCCCAGCCATCACGGATCGCCTGGGCTTCGATCTCCGCGTACTGGCCATTGCACAGTTCGCGGATACGAGCGATCCGAGCGGATTCGGCCAAGGCCTCGGCTCGTACCTGCTCGGCAGTCGGCCCGGCCTGGATCGGTGCCGGTTGCTGGGCCGACGCCGTTTCGGTCGCCTGATGGGGATTGGCTGCTGTCGCCGGTTGCTGTTCCGGCCCGACTGGTTGATTTCCTGCCATCGTTAGTTGCTCCTGCGGTAAGTTGGCCGCGACGTGGGCGGAGGTCTGTCCGTCGGCGCCCAAGTCCACGAAACTGATCTCGCCCAGAGTGGCTTTCCGGATCACGTGCACCGGGCCTTCAAAATCCCGACCATTGACGATCGTCTTCTGCTGGGCTTTCACGAACTCGAACTCTTCCACGGCGGCGCCGATCGAGGCCTGCCACGGAAAACCATTGCGAGCGGAAATCACGATCTCGCGCGCCGCAACCGTATCTCGCGACACCACGCCCGCCGCCAGCAGCTTGCCGTCCTCCACGCGAATCGAGCGCGTGTGGCCCACGCCACTGGCCATATCATGTCCAAAGCGGATCGGCCGGCTTTGGGAGGGGATCTCCAAACCACCCAGGTCCACCACGACCGGATGACGCCAGCCGGCGATCCGCATCAGTCCGCCCGTATACGCGACCATGTTGAATTCCGGCAGCTTGGGTTTGCCGTCAACCACTTCATCCACGGCACTGGCTTCGATCTGAATGCCGCCCGGCTCGCTCAACAGATTGATGGAGCCGGTCAGCTTCACTCGGCCGGGAGATTCACTGGGCAACGGGTTAATGGTCGTCGACAACTGAGGCATCTTGCTCCTCCTCTTCCAGTTCAGGTGGGGAAAGCGGCACGGGTTGGATCGCTGTGGGGTCCAAACCCAGTTGCCGCATCAGTTTCAATTCACGGGCCCGCTGCTGAAGCTCAGCTTCCCAGTCACGCCCCTGCTTGGCGTACTCCGTGGCCAATGTGGTCGTGTAGCTGCTCAATCGAGTGGCTTGGGCATTGGCTTCCTTGGCAGGATCCACATGCTCGTGACCGTCCCAAAACCATTGGTGCGGCCAATCGGCAATGGGACCGAGACCGGTGGGTAACAGACCGGGAATTAGCACGGCCTCGTCCAGCCAAGCTGCCAGCAGACGATCGAGCACGGCGATTTCGAGATGGGACTGATCGACGCGGATCGACTTGTAATAGGTTTGGTGATCCAGGCGTCCCGAGGCGTAGTTGTAGCCCGAGGAATTGCAGGCCGCGATGTTGTAGGGCATCGACAGGCAACGGGCGATTTCGTTGAGGATCTCCTTCTTGAACTCCGCGAATCCCGTCGATGGTTGCTCCGCCCGCAACTGACTCATCTTCCATCCACCTGGCATCGTGAGCAGAGCCCGCTGTTCCAGCTCGATGGGCTCGAACGGTTCGGCCGGGTCGGCCTCGCCATTGGCCGGCGCGTCGGTGTACAGGATGCCGGCGAAGTCGGCCGCCGTTTCCGCCGCTGCCAGGACGGCCAACGTGAATCGCCGAAGTTGGGCGAACAGGGGCAGGGCTGGCATAATGTCAGGAACGCCCCGAGTTTGCCCTGGCCGATCTGCACGGAACCAGTGGATCACCGAATCGGCAGGCACCCGCTCGTAGTCCAGTCCGAAGGGGATCGCCGTCGTCGTGTCGCCCGGGTGGCGTTTCAGAACGTGGTATTCCACGGGGTTGCCGGCCTGGTCAAAGACGATGCCGTCGGTTCGCTGTTTGCTGAAGGCCGTGAAGTCCGGGGTGCAGACCTGGTCCGCTTCGATCAGCCGCAAGTCGAGTTTGATCGTGGTCGGCAGCGCTGGGTTATTGATCAACACGGCGAAGGCTTCTCCGTCCTCCGCCCTGGCGATCCGCATCGTCCGCAGTTTTTCAGCCAGGCGGATGGTACGGGCCCATTGCCAGAACTTGTGCTCGATGCGATCGTTGGCCTCGGAGTCGGCGGTCAACAATTGAAGTCGAGGCCCCGTACCGACCACGTCGTTGGCCAGTGTGAGGACGATGCCACGAGCGTAGCTGTTGTTGGCCACCTCGTAACGGCAACGATTGCGTAGTATCCGTCGCACTTCTGGGCTGTTGGCGGCATTGGCGCTAAGTCCGTCGGCATTGGCCCAGTGGCGGCGATTGTCGGGCGTGGTCGAGGCTGCGTCGTAACGGGCACGGAGCACCCGCATGCCCCGCAGTCGCGAAGCTTGGCGTCGTGGACGCGTAAGTTTTGTGTGCAGCCAGTGGAACAACTCAGGACACTCCAGGGGGAACGAAGCGATTGAACCGCAACCCGCGGTGCTTCTTCTTGACGGCATCTTTGGCCGCCAGATGCTTGTCCGCCGCGATCTGGTCCGACAGCTTGTGCTGCTCGACGCTGCCAGCATCGCCAGAGGCCTTGGCGGGCCCTTGGGCGTTTTGGCGGATCGTGTCGTCGAAGTTATCGGCCATGGTTGTCTTCCGTATCAGCAGCCGGCTGGGCACACCATCGGGAGCTACGTGTTCAAGGTCGCTCAGGAGACCACCCGACGACGAATTGCCTGGTGCGCACAGCGCGGCTGTCTATTTGGTTATCTATGCCGACCGGAGAGCGATTGTCCGCCGCGCGAAGATTTTTGAAGAGATTCTGCTATGTGTAGCGATCAACCCTACCGTAGCCATCTAAACGGTAGCTTTGGAGGATACAGCTCGATCAGCTGTAACCCGCTGGTCACCCTCGATCGACCTTCCCACCGCACTTTCGAACGTCAGTACCTTCCGCCCACAGTAGCGACACACCTTCCGCCGACGAATTCGTCCATCCCGTAGCGGTTCGGTGTGCGTCGTTTGGAAATGCCGACAACCACAAGAAGGACAACAGATCCCGAGCTGATCGCGGCTTGGTTTGGTCTTGGTCATCCTCGCCTCCTCCGCTGCAACTGAGCAAAGCTGACCCGTTCCCGTTTCGGAGACACGATCTCGCTCGTGCCCAGCAACACGGCGCCCTGCATCGACGCTGCCACCGCACAACCCACCAAGCAGTCGAACCAGTGGTTATCACCCCGCTCGGGACGCATCTTCCACTCATCCACCGTCCGGCCTCGGCCCTCGGTTTTCACACGGTATTCGGCCGTCAAATGCTCAGCCAGTAAGCGATGCTGAGCAGCGCCGTCGCCAAACAGCGACAAACAGCCCCGATCCCCCATGGCCACCGCCAAGCGAGCGTGAACGAATGACTTCCAGAAATTCGTGTCGTACACCACATGCCGCACAGTCCGCTTGCCTCGCACGTTGGGGACGCGCCAGTTGTGACCGATCCGATCGCCTGGCTTGCGTTTGTACTCGGAGAACGGCTGACTCGAGGCACCGACGAACCGGCCGTGGCTGGGCATGACGATCCCGGCGTGCGCTGACTGACGGCAGAACTGGTACACCACATCCGTGGACGAACCCCAGTTAGCGTCGATCAGACAACGCTCGATCCGCAGCATGGCTCCATCGTCACGCCGCCACTCGCGGCCCAGATAGTCGCCCGTGAACTTGTCCAAACCGGCGTAGATCGTGCCCTCCAGTCCACTGGCCTTGGTGGCCGTGGCCAGCGTTAATCGTGCGTCCCGCAACGTGAAATACGGACGTTTCTGATCCGGAAACGTACCATAGTCCACGACGTAGCCGGTGAAATCGTCTTCCCAGGCGGCGACCACGAAGAACAGCAAATTGGCCTGGACGTCCACGAACATGGTCAGATGATTGCCGCCGATCGGGATCACGCCTCGCTGCTGGCGGTTAACCTTGGCAGCGATCTGCTCGGCTGTCAGTTCGTCATCCTCGGCGTCGGTTTCCGGCAACGGCTCGTTCTGGTACTCGGCAAAGAAGGCCGCTTCGTCTTGCAACTTTAAGTTCATCGCGTGCTGGATCGCCGAGATCTCGTCGTGGTTAAATCGTTCTTCCCAGGCAATCACCGCCCCTGCGTCCATCTCCTCCCGCTGCTGGCCATAGAACTCGGTGGCGTCTGCCAATCCGCGTTCGGCCCGCAGACTTTCGGCGCGGATCTCGGCGTACCTGGCCCACAGCCGCTCGTTGGTCGGAAACGAGTACACCATCTTTGTCCGCTCGCCGTTCCACTCGGGATGTTTGTCGCGGTTCAAAATGTTGTCGGCCATGTCTCCCGGTCGGATCACGGTACAAGGCATCACGCCAGCGATCTTCTTGCCGGGCCCTGCCAAACCCAGCACTGCACCGGCCAGGATGCTCTCACGCGTGGCGCACTGGGACAGCGATCTGGCCGACTCGTCTGTCTGCGGATCGTCCAGTACGACCAGCGAAGGCCGAACCGAGCGACCGTCCGCCCGTTTGTACTTCATGCCTCGGATACGACCCGTGATCCCGGCCACTTTGATGATCGCTGCGCTGGCCGGGCTGCCTTCGATGGTCGGTAAAACGATCTCTTTGGCTGTCCAACTGATGTGCGTCCGCTCGCCCTTGTAAAGTTGGCCGCTGCAGCGATTGGCGATGCCGTCCAGACTCTGAATTGGAAACACAACCTCCGGAAAATCCTCGAGTAGCAGTTCGTTGCCGTCCAGTTCCATCTTGATCGAGTCCAACATATCCGCCGCATGGCCTTCGTCCGAACCGATCAGACTGACGAACTCCCGGTGCCCGTACAGCACGGACCAGATACAGGCACACTCACAGATGGTCGTCTTCCCGCTGCCTCTGGGCATCGCCATTGCGAACAGCCCGCCCTGCAACACGGCCTGCTCGATCTTGGAGATGACCTTCAGGTGATCGGGCGACCAAGCCAGGTGGAACGTCTGGGGGAAGTACGATTCGCAGAAAGCCCGGAAGTTCAGAGCCGCTCGCTGTTTGCGGTCGGGATCGACCACCTCCGGCAACTCGCCGATGTCTCGTCCAGCCAGGGCGATGGCCGCATTGCGGGCTCGAGCACGTTCCTTGAGCTTCTCGTAAGGATCGCCGTCCGGTTCCGGCCGCGGAGTGTGCCGTACCTGGACCAGCCACGCCACGTAGCGGAACAGATCGATCTGGCGACCGTCGCCGATGCGGAATCCGGCTCGTGTGCGGTGGCGATACAACTGTCGCTCGTTGATCACCTCACCCAAGGGCGTGGAGTTCAACAGGCGGCACAGTTCGCTTGGTCGTAGTTTGCGGGGATCAATCGCCACGGCCCATTTCTCCTACCAGCCAGGCGGCGTAGTTCACCAGATTGATTGTGCCATCGGGGTTCGTCGGCGCCCCGCCTTCTATGTCCGCTTCAAGATTTTCGACGCTCACCTGTCGCCCGCCCGACGCGGACAGAATGCGGGCCAGGACGTCCAGCCGTAAGGCCTGGGGGTTCAACTGGGGACCTTGCCGTCCGTCAGCGTTAGGTTCTGGCATGACTCGGGGCCTCCCTGCAAAAACTTTCAGAATTTGGCCGGATTCGATGGGAAATCCGCTTGATGTTCGTACGAAAACATGGCTCATGTGTAATGTACAAACGAACATCAACCAAAACCAACGGAGCACCACCATGAAAACCACCAAAACCATCGCCGGACGCAAGATCACCCTGCAGCGCGGACAACGCTACATGGCCGGACGCCCCTTCGCCAGCCGCGGGCGGAAGACCTACCCGGTCACGATCTACCGGATCACCAACGGGTTCCACTTCGACAACAAGGCCGCTCGGATCGACGGCTTGACCTACGACCAGGCCAACGAATTGCTCAAGGCCTTCAACAACGGGACGACCAGCTTCGACGGGCGGGTCTGGTAACCACCACCTTTCACAACGAGGAGCACAAATATGACCGTCAACGAAGTCTTGAACCTGCTGGAACAGATGGCCGAGGCCGGATACGGAGATCGCGAGGTGCTGGGGTTGCTGATGGCCAAGATCCCCGGTTCGCTCTTGCGACGAGGGGGGCTGACGGCTGGCGCCAGTGCCGGGCCCCTGGCAATCCTCGGCATTTGGCGCAATCCCGCCCGGATCCTGGTGATTCGGCGCGGCAAGCCCCTGCACTTCGGACAGACCAAGCACGGGTTCTACTTCGCCAGCCTGCCAGAAGGATTGCCGGGTCAGGTCCAGGCGGTGGTCGATCACTACACCGGCCTGCTGACCCAGGACAACGGATTGCGGATCGCGCGGACCTCGTTCGGACGACTTCGGGCAGCGTAGCCGTGGGGCCACCGGTGGTACACGTTCTGCCGTGTGGGCCTGGGCGGGACCGGCGGGATTTTCGTTCCCACTCCCCACCGAACGCGACACGGGCCACACGGGGCGACCTGGGGCCCACCGAAAATTCTGGGAATTCCGGCAGCTTTTTTCTGAATCCCGCTTGATGTTTTTCCGCCCGCACGGCTCATGTGTGTTATAGGCAATCAACGAACTACCAACCAACGGAGAAACGCGATGACAACGACACACCTGACCACAACGGGGATCGCCCGGGTTTTGGCTCGCGGGATCAGGGCCAACTACGCCCCCGAGAACCAACAAGCCGAGATCGAACGCTTGGTCGAGTACCTGCAAGACCTGGCCATGTCCCGAGGGATGCACGCCGAATTGATCGACGGCACGCGAGAACGTCAACAGGCTGAGAACGACGCCGATCTGCTGGACGCCATCGCCTGCGAACTGGAAACGACAGTTTGACCAACCTAACAACCACCGAGGAGAATGACCATGACCACGCAAAACGCCACTCTGACCACCAGCGACTGCCGCCGGGATTTCCACCAGATGATGCTGCAATCGTCGGTCGACGGCGGACGCGAGTTGCTGGCCAACGGCGCGGAAATGTTGCGCCGGTACGCCGAGGAAATGGAACGGTACGCCTCGCGATACGACGACTGTGACAACGACACCAGCGTCACGTACGAGATGGTCCTGTCTTGGGCAATCAACCATGTGGTGCAGCTTCACAGCAACCTGCGGTTGGACCTGTTTGTTTCGAAGGCCGCCGAGATCGCGGAACGGCGCCAATTGGTCGCTCAGACCGAAACCGAAGCATAGGACCCACCACGATGAACTGCACCATCTGCGGTCGGCCCGCCCCGGCCGACCAAGACGCCATGATCGACGCAGGCTGGATTCCGTACTTCTACGCTGGCCTCGAGGAAATCCCCGGTCCCGTGTGTCCGGAATGTCGCCAACGGCATCTTCACCTGGCCGATGACGGGGAATGGGCCACGGTTGAGCCGCCTGCAGAAAGCCATCGCTTGAATTGACTTCGCCCCAGCCGGCACGCTCCAAAGACACCCCATTCCGGGGCGTCTTGTTCGAGCCGGGAGTCATGTTGCCTCTTTCGCCCTCTTGAGTCGCGAGCCGAAGTTTCCTTTCACAGTGAAATGGCGGGATTGCCTCGGCTACCCAATGGTGATACACTGGAAATACGAAGTAGCAACACACGGGAGGTAACCCATGATCAAAACCCTGACCAAACACGGCAACAGTTATGCCCTTGTGATCGATAAGCCGATCCTGGAGCTGCTGCGAATAACTCCGGAAACGCCATTCGAAATCATGACCGACGGGCAAGCCTTGGTCCTGACTCCTGTGCGAGATCCAGCGGAGGATCAGAAGTTTCGGGAGGCACTGGAAATGGTCCACAAACGATTTGGCCGGGCCATGAAACAATTGGCGGAGTAGGGGACGAAGACGGCCATGCTGCCACTGTTCTTGGACATCGATCGTACGCTGCGAACGCACTGCAGTCTGATCGAACATTATGGGGGTGTGGAGGGTGTCCGAGACATCGGCCTGTTGCACTCCGCTATCGCGATGCCGCAGGCATCGTTCGGAGGCGAGTTTCTCCACCGAGACCTGTTCGAGATGGCGGCGGCGTATCTCTTCCACATCGTTCAAAACCATCCGTTTCTCGACGGCAACAAACGAACTGGCGCCGCGGCAGCCATTATTTTCCTGGCCATGAACGGAATTGAGATCGAGGCCGACGAAGACGGACTCGTCGAGCTGACCCTTGCCGTCGCTGAGGGGCAGGCAGGCAAACGTGAGATCGCTGATTTCTTTAAATCGAAGGCATATCCATCTTTCCCTCCAAAGGCGGAATGACCGATCCGGCTGATCACCATGAATGACGATCCGATCCAGGCCGACTCGCTCGTCGGCATTCATGGCCGTCGTGCAAAAGAACCCTGGCAGCAGATCGATGTTGTCCGAGACAACGGGCGGTCGCTGTTGCTGGTGTCGCCATCCGATACGTCCAAGCGAAAACCTAGAGAACGGTGACCTATGGCCATTCAGACGAAATTCCGATTGACAGTAAAGCAACGCGATTCCTACCTTGAGCTGGTGCAGATGTTCCCTTTGACCTCGATTAGGTCCGATGAGCATCTGGAGGCAGCCCAGGCGGTGATCGATGAGCTGCTTGCCAAAGCTGATCTCGACGACGGGGAGCATTTGTACCTCGACGGGCTCAGTGACCTGGTAGCCGACTACGAGGACGAACATCACCCCATCGCCCTGGCTTCGGACGCCGACATGCTTCGCCACCTGATGGAGGCCAAGGGGGTAACGCAGGCACAGCTGCACCGGGATACCGGGATTGCGAAGTCCACGATTTCCGAGCTGCTTGCTGGGCGGAAAGCGTTCACCCGGCAGATCATTCGTAAGCTGGCGGATTACTTTCATGTGGATGTCGGCGTACTGGCGGCCAATCTCTAGCCGCACAACGCGGCCCGGTAGCGTCCGACACGTCTTCATCGCATGTTCTCCTCGCGGGGCTTCATCGGGATCGGCGATTCGCCGGTCCGCTCGAGCACGGCAGGGATGCCCGTAAACCTTTGGAAGCGATCCACAATGACGTCCGAGTACGGCGGGTCCAGTTCCATCAGGAATGCCCGCCGGCCTGTCTGCTCGGCGGCGATCAGCGTGCTGCCACTGCCGCCGAACAGATCGAGCACGTTCTCGCCAGCGACCGACGAATACTGGATCGCTCGGACAGCCAACTCGGCAGGCTTGCCCGTCAAGTGTTCGAGTTGCTGGGGTGGAATCTTCTTGACGTGCCAGAGGTCCGTGGCGTTGGGGGGACCGTAGAAGCGGTGTGCGGCGCCTTCTTTCCAGCCGTAGAAACACCACTCATGGGCACCCATGTAATCCTTCCTAGTGAGTACCGGGTGCAACTTGTCCCAGATTATCGCTTGGCTGAAATACAAGGCGTGCTTCTTCAGGGCTGGGGGATAATTGGCGCAGTTTGCGTACCCCCCCCACAGATAGAACCCTCGTCCTGGTAACAGCACACGCGAGATGTTCCCGAACCAAGCGTCCAGCAACCGGTCAAACTCCTCGTCCGACACGAAGTCATTGGCCAGAGGCCGGTCCTTAGCTCGCAGCTTCTTTCCCGTCGGCTTGGCTTTCTCCGGATGGCGAGCCAAGTCCAACGATTGATGATGCATGCGATTGGCCAGTCGCTCTCGGTCCTTCTTTCCGCGTTCGGTCGTCGACCGCTCACACTGCAGATCCTCCCGTCGTGAAAACGACGTCAGACCGGCCGCGATCGCGTTATTGGAACGGGGTTCGACCTTGACGTTGTACGGAGGATCGGTGTTCACGAGGTGGATTGGGGCGCCGTCCAACAGGCGGTCGACGTGCTCGGGATTCGAGCTGTCGCCGCACAGCAACCGATGGTTCCCCAGTATCCACAGGTCGCCCGGCTGCGTGATCGCCTCGTCCGGTGGCTCCGGAACGTCGTCCGGGTCGGTCAGGCCGTCCTTCACGCCGGGATCGAGCAATCCGGCCAGCTCGTCCGGATCGAAGCCCAACAACTTCAGGTCGAACCCGGCCTCGCCGAGCTGCGATAACTCGATGGGCAGCAGGTCGTAGTTCCACTGGGCCAGCTCGCCCGTCTTGTTGTCGGCGATCCGGTACGCCCGGATCTGCTCGGGCGTAAGATCCGTGGCGACGATCACGGGCACCGTCTCCATGCCCAATTTGATGGCGGCTTTCAGCCGGGTGTGTCCCGTTACGATCACGCCGTCGCGATCCACGACAATAGGCACTTTGAATCCAAATTCACGGATCGAGGCCGCCACGGCGTCCACCGCGCCGTCGTTGATCCGGGGATTGTTTTCGTACGGCTTCACGCGGTTGATGTTCCATTGTTCGATCTTCACTGGTTTTCTCCTACTCCGTTTAAGTGTGAAAGAATCCTTGTCCGCATCAGTTCCAGCGAGATGCCACTTCGTCGAGCACCTCGATGTGGTACGTGTTCACGAGGCCAAAGCGAGGATCAGTGATCCGGCCGACTGGAATGCCACGTTCTTCTGAGACGCTACCGGCCAGTCGTGTAAATTCAATGACCGAATTCAGATCCAGACACAGACGCCGCTGCTTGAGATATGCCGAGACGCTGGAAAAGCCCGTAGTCCTCTGTGACTGGCGAGCTTCGACGGCAGCCAAGCGACGTTCCATCGCCTGAATCCGAGTCTCCAGCTCCGATTGCCGACGTTCGTGCTGGACCAGCACCCGGGCTTGGGATTGAAGCTGCTCCGTAGACGATGTGGTCACCGCAAAGCGTCCAAGTTTCCGAATCGCGGGCAGCACCTCGCGAGTGATCCAGCGTCTTAGGGCTCGCGCCTTGGGCTTGCGGCTGTTGAGGATGAGGGCATACAAGCCGGATTCGGTTACACAGAGCATGTCTTCCCGACCACCAGGAGTGCGAACGTAATTCGTGCTCTTCTCGTCGTCGTCTAGTCGCAGGATCGACTTCGATGCATCACGGATTCCCAGCACTCGGCAGACATCGCCCACCACGAAAAGCGGCGATTCCGGGGTGCCAACGACACGCACGCCGTGCCCCTCGTACTCGAACACCTGAGTCAAGGAACGGCTGTTGGTTTCTTGGGTAAGTTGCATAATTTCTCCAATAAGGTGGAAACTGGACAAACGAAACAAACTGTCTCTAGGCTGGCGACTGTTCCCACGGGGGGCATGCCCACCCATATCCGGGGAAGTACCTAATCGTTTCGACGAATAAATGGACATGCGTCCATTAGACGCCCTGGCTGGCCACGTGACGCGTCCAGTGGCGATTGGGCGATGTTTATCCCACCGGCGCCCACAACGCGTTACGTGGCGTCCTGTCGCGTCGTGGTCGTAAGCCGACTGAGCTTGCCAAGCGTCGCCAGCGGATCGCTCCATTGCTTCGCGGTGAGCAACCAGCCGCCTTGCTCCAACGCTCGCATCGCCAGTTGGTCGTAGGACAACGTGACGGTCTTGCGTTTGCGGAACTGGCGGATGGTCACACCGGACTTGGTCAGCGTGACGACGAAGTCGCCCTTCCCGGAAACGTGAATGCGTCGAGATACGGGTTTGGTCAGTTCGGTCATGGGTTCTCCTAGGCTCGGGTTGATGGGACATTGTTCGACGACGTACGTGGCCACGCGTGGCGTCCGACTGCGATCGAGGATCTTTGCCGCCATCCCACGCGAGTCGCCCAACGTGGGCGACCGTGGTGCGACTGACGGAAACGAGAACGCGTCGGTCTGGTGTACGTGACGAGCCGCAAAACCGAGTTGCGGGGTTTGCGGGGTACTGCGGGGTTATTTTCAGTCCGCTTCTATGCGCAATATGTACGTACACATGATGCGCTTGCATGTACATCTCTCGCGCACGTGTAAGGGGTATGCAAAATGACCCCGCAAACCCCGCAAATCGTTGTAACATGTTACTACCAAAGCCTTTGCTGTGCGGGGTTAGTTGCGGGGTTAAGCGGGGTTTGCGGGGTTAGCGTTTCCGCAAGCCTCCAACAACGGACTTTGCGATGGCTGTGCTCTCCGGAACGTAACAGCTTGCGGCCGTTGAAGATGCGTCCAGCGAGTCGCGATAGGTGCCGACCGAGTGACCTGCGCAGCGAACCCGCGCGCGCGCCTTGTACATCACGATGTACAAGGAGCGCGTCCGGGAGTGTGCGCGCGTCTATACACTCGGCCTCGATCAGCCTTTGGCAGAGGTCGTCGACGGTCACGATGCCCTCGCCGAAGGCGTCCCACCAAGCATCGAAGAAGGCTGACCACTGCTGCGTGTCCTCGTCCTGGACCACCTGCGTCTGTTCGAGATTGCCCAGGAAGCCGTCGACTCCAACGAACGCCAGAACGCTACCGATCGTGCTGGCCCACTCCTCGAAGCTGCCCAGCGCCGGAACGGTCGCCATCGGCTTTCCGTTCGTGTACCACGCCCGGATGATTGTGAGCGCTGCCGACACCAGGTCACCGCGGTTGGCCAGGACGTGCTGTGCCAAGCCGGTGATCTTGAAGCCCGTGCGCTCCCAAGGACGCTCGGCATTGGCATCGAGGCGAATTCCGTAGCTGCGACGAGGCATGTCGCCGGCGACCCGCAGGTTGTTTCCAGTGGCGACCCAGACCACACGCGACGGCAGTCGGACCATCTCGTTGCCGCCAAGCCGCCTGTCCGCCCACTCGCTCGTGGTCAGGGCGGCCGCCAGCGCCGGCGACTCGATGGTCGTGTTGTCCGGAATGTTGTCGAGCAGGACGAACGGAGAGGCAGCCAGCAGAATCGACGTGATCTTCTTTCGCCATTCATCGTCATTGTCCCTGGACGGGATCGACTCAGCCGCGACGTTGCCGACGGCGATGGAGGCCAACACCGTGACCAACAGCGTCTTGCCCGTCCCCTGGACCGGAGCATCGACAATCGCCAGCGGCACATGGCCTTTGATCACCGGCCGCATCAAGAGCGAGAACAGGATCGCCAGGGCGTTGGCGCGGCTGGGTTCGTCGGCGAAGGGAAAGTCGTCGATCAGATTAAGCAGGATGTCCACGCAGGCCAAGACTTCGTCTGTGCTCGGATACTCCGGGATCGGCGTCAACGTGAGGCCGGCATCCGGGCTGTAGAACAGCTTCGAGACGGGATCGTAGCCGGGCTCCGAACAGATCGTTCCGTCCTGCCGTAGGATCGGCGCCCGGGCGATACCTGCCAACGGCGGCAAGTCCCAGGTGGTCTGGGCCAGCACATTCTCGGCCAGGGAGAGCGGTGGATTGGTGCCCACAGGCTCGTAGCCCGCCTCGCCCTTGCGGAGCGTGAAGAAGTTAGCGACCTCCGATAGACGGCACCGCATTCGTACGCGATCGAAGGCTTCAATCCGGGGCAGTTCATTCTCGTCGCGCATCACGCGGGCCAGCGTTCCAGCCCGCACGAAGACAGAGGCCGGATCGTTGGCTTGCCGAACTGCCGCCAACGCCTGAGCAGTCAGGTCGCTGAGTTGCGTGTCGTCGATGATGATAGATGGCAGACCTGGATTCTTCGGTGGCGGGGCAGGTGGACGACTGGCCTTCTTCCTGCCCTTGGGCGAATACTGCTTAGTCACCTTGGCCAGCGCCTTGGCGATCGTCATGTCGCCGTAGGTCTGCTCGCCGTGGAATTCATCCCACTTCGGCCGCATCAGGCCTGAGCGGCGAAATAACCGATCGATCTGGGCGGCGTCCTTCGTGTAGAACGCCAGGGTGAATATGACCGACGAATCTGCCTCGCTGGCCGAGTTGTAGTAAGCATTCCACTCGCCGGACCACAGGGTCGCGAATTTGTCTCCGGAACGACGTTGATTCGACGCCAACTCGATAATCTCGTCGTCATCGAGCACCACGCTGGCGGCTCGATTGGGAGGCTGGCAGTGGGCAGACTTCTGGTCACCGTCGCTGTGACCATCCTCGCCAAACACAGCCCGGTACACGGCATCCAGTTGCTCCTGCCGAATCTCCACGGTGGCTGGAACGCCATCCAGCCGTTGGCCCGTCACTGTGAAAAACCGATCCCGATCGTAGATTTCAATCTCGCCGTCTTCGCATGCCTTGCGACAACGGCTGCCGGGCTTATTGGCCTTCAAGAACACCTTGACGCCGGTGCCCGACGGACTGATTTCGGTGTAGCTGTCGAGTTGCTTGATGAACTCAGCCGCCCACGGTTTGATCTGCCCGGTTTCCGGATCAATGCAGTCGTCCAAGTCGACGCCGCAGTACGGATCGTCAGGCGTGAAGACGAAACCGACACCGGCCAGGCCTGGACGCTGCTGGCAGGCCGCGACGCCCTGTGGAAACGAAGCCCAGGTGGACGGGTCCGTGGAATCAGCCATCCCACCTGTGAGTGCGTTCACAGGGGCTTTCGTTTGTTTCCCGTCGCGTTCGATGCACCGCCAGGCGACCCACTGCGGACGATCGCGAAGGCATACGGGCGTGGTTTGAACAACCACATTCAGATCTACGACTGCATTTCCACTCACGAAAATGCCTCCTGCGGATGTCTCCGACCGCTCGCCTGCTGTTCTTGGGCGAGTTGAATTTCACGGTCCAGATACCATCGCGCCTTACGCAGATCCTCCGTGTAGCTGCCTTTGCGAGCTGCGCGAGCCACATACTTGACGACGTTGCCCAGGTGGTAGCCGAGCTCCCACGCCTCGATGGCGTCGATGACCTCGACAGCTCCAAACGTGTAGTGTTGGGGATGTTCAACGGCGTCGTGCGTTGCCGCGCGGTGTTCGGTCATGCGATGGTCTCCAGAGGCTCGAGAATGTCCGACGTCGTGCTGTCCGCCCACAGGCTGAGCAGCGTCCGGCGCTGGATCGTGTTGTTCTTCTTGACGGCGTTCCGCAATCCCCAGCGATCGCCCATCAGGATGCAATAGCGAGCAGCCCGGGTGACGGCGGTGTACAGCCAGTTGCGATCTGCGAAGAAATGCGACTTGTGACAGAGCACCACCACGCACGGGAACTCGCTGCCCTGGGCCTTGTGGGCCGTTAGAGCGTAAGCCAACTGGACATTCAGCAACCGCTCGTCGTTGATCAGCCGCTCGCCACACCCGTCAAAGTCGATCCAGTAGCCGCCGCCGGGAGTCGGGTCGATCTCGATCACGCGACCGATGTTTCCGTTCATGACGCTCAGCTCGTAATCGTTGACCGTCTGAATCACCTTGTCGCCGATGGCGAATTTTCGTTCCACTTCACCATGCACCACTCGCTGCATCATCTGGTTGATGGCCTTGGTGCCCAGGGGACCGATATGTGTGGGCGTGATAATCTGGACGTCATCGATGGGATCGAGTTGCAGTCGGTTGGGGATCTTCTGCAGAACCAGATCGCGCAGGTACACCTGGATCTGTTGCGGATCTTGGAAGACGTCGACAACAGTCCAGGCTGGATCATTCACCGCCGAGGGAGCAATTATCTGGGACAGAACAGCCATGCTGTTGGTCTTGAGCACGCCTGCTTGGCGGACGACTTCGTCGAGAATCACCGTTGGTACGAGGTGGTGTTGGATGATGTCGCGCAGCACGTTGCCGGGCCCGACGGGCGGCAATTGATTGTGATCACCCACCAGGATCAAACGCGTGGTTGCGAAGTCGATGCGGCGCAACAACTCGGCCATGAGCGGGACGTCCACCATCGACACCTCGTCGACGACGACCACGTCGAAGGCGTCGTCAGTCTTCGTATGGCCATCTTCGTCCAGCCGGTCACGGGGCGCCGACAGGCTTTCCCGATGAAACCGGAGACCATCGTACTCCAGCAGTCGGTGGATTGTCTTAGCTTCCAGGTCCACGCCCTGTGAGCGCAGCGATTCTTCGATCCGCTTGGCGGCCTTGCCGGTAGGCGAGCAAAGGGCCACGTTCAAACCGGCCGACTGGAAAGCCTTGGCCAGGCGGGCCAACACATAGGTCTTGCCAGTACCAGCCCCGCCTGAGATGACGACAATGCCATACCGGAGGGCAGCTTGGTAGGCTTCGGTCTGCTTGGTCTTCAGGCCCGCGAGTTCCTGGTGGGCGCCGAATAACGACCGCTGGGCCCAACCGTGAATCTTGAAAACCGACTGAATGAACTGTTCTGCTTCCAGGAAGAACGGCGTAGTCACCGCTGTGCCGTCGGCGACCAACTGGCCTTGCACCAACAGGCGTTCCGCTGCTGCCTGGATCTGGGCGCGGCTCTCCAGTGTGTCCAACAGCAGTAGATCGTTGGCCTTGTTCAGCAGATCGGCACCCGCGGTCCACGTGTGGCCCGATGACACTTGCTCGCTGACGATGTACAGCACGCCCGCCTCGATCCGGCCCGAGTGATCTTTGGGTGTGTCCATGGATCGAGCGATCTTGTCCACCTTCTTGAAGCCGTAACCTCTCACGTGCTGAATCAACTGATACGGATCGGCACGGAGCACACCCACCACCGCGTTGCCGAACGTCTCCAGCAGCGTCTCCATCTGATGGTGTGTCAGCCCAAACCCGGCCAGGTACGACCGAATCTCGTTGTCCGCGCTGTGGGCGATCCAAGCTTCGCGGAGCGATTCGAGGGTGGACTTGGGAACCCGCAACTGGCGGTGCAGGTCATCGATGTCCAAGCGAATCAGACGATCCAGGTGCGTCGCGCTGGCGGCGTGGGCCACGATCTTGCGCGCAGTAGCCTCCCCGATCCCGACAAAAGCTGGATGCTTGGCCAGGTACTGGACCAAACCTTCAGAGCTGTCGGGCAATTCGTAACTGAGACTGTCGACGGCAAACTGCAGGCCGTACTTGGCATCCTTCTTCCAGCGACCGACCAGCGTCACGACGTCCCCCTCGTTAGCACAGAACGGCCCTCGGAAGCGGATTTGATCACCGTCGTCTGTGGACAGGACGCCCGCCGAGAACTTGGGGCTGGAGAAGTAAGTGCGTTGAACGATGCCGGTCAGTTTTTCAGCCAAGGTGTGCTCCTTTCGTAAGCTGGCCATGCAACTCATCCCGCTGGGCAGCCACTCGCACGAAGGTGCGTAGGAACGAGTCTGTGAAGGTGCAAGACGCCTGTCGCGAGCCACACCAGTACACGGGCACCTGCCAACGGAGCGAGATGTGAGTGGCGGCGCCCAGCAGCGATTGTGGAGAAACCGACCGTAGGGCATCCGCATGGAGGCCTCGAAGCACCTGATCCAGATCCGCCTCCACCACCACGCAGGTCGCGTCCATACGGGACAGTTTGTCCAGCTCCACGGCGAATCGTTGGAAGTCGTGGATCACCGTGTGCACGAAATCGGTTAGGCTCTTTCGTTCCACAGCCACTCGCGTTTCGAAGCCCTCCACCGAGTAGTCACCGGTGTCCAACTTCCGGCGAACGACCGGGCAGGCGAATGTGTACTCGGCCTGTTCTCGGGTATCCACGATGATGCGAAATGTCATGCTTGCGTCTCCATCCGCCAGATAATCAAGAGCCGGGGCGGGCTCGGGGAGTCTGGCCCCGCAGGCACGGTGCGCAACCCGGCAAACACACCATCGCTGTGCCCACAAGGCACGCCATCCCGCCCCGGCCGCACCCTTCGTTCGTGTGCGTACTCCGGGTGTCAACGTGAATCCTAGAACGGAATCTCGCCGTGCGACTGTTCCGCCGGCGGTGGCGTTTGGGCGCCGGCCCCAGCGATTTGAAACCGCTTATTGAAGTAGACGTTGGTGTAGTCGCCGCGCGTCCGCTTTGTGACCTCCAACGTCACATCCAGCAACTCTTCGAGACGTTGACTCAGGTCGCTGAACTTGGCCAGCTCCAACCCCAGTGTTTTCAAGTCGCCCTTAACAAACGGCAGCGACGCTTGCGTGATCACCGAATTCTTGAAGATGTGCCGACCCGAGTGTGGACCGGCGATGACGATCAAATCCCACTTGATCATCGGATCGCCCTTCTGGCTGTGCTCCAGACGCACGGTGTCGATCCGCACCTGGTACTTGCCGTCGGGCACCTCATCGAAATTCGGCGCCTCGGCTGAGGTGAACTCGTCGTCGAAGTCACTGAGATCCACCTGGCTGGTTGCCGGTTCGAAGCTATCGTCGTATTCGCTCATAGCGTTCCCTTTCCATTTGGGGTGCTTCCCGGCTTGGGACGATCCGCGGTGCTGCCGGTGCCGGGATTCGAGCCGGGAGCTGCGGATTGGAACGCCTTGACGAAGGCGTCGTAGTCGAGGGGCAGAACCTCGGGCAGGCGCCCGGTACGGTCGCCGGCCTCGTAGGTGGGATGCGGTTTTGTCCGCATGATGCGCTCGATGGTCACATTGCCGGCGGCGTCCTTGCGGGGGACGGCATCGCAATACAGGATCATGTCGACAAGGCCCAGGACCACGTTGCGAGCTCGATCCGGCAGGCTGGGCTGCGTCTTGGTGTACTCGCCTGTCCGCGTTTCCACCGTCTTATCAACCGCGTGGGAAATGAGAATCAAGCCGTACGGCAGGCTGGCCAAACGTGTGAGCACTCGGTGCCATTCGTTTTTCACGAGCGCCCAGCCTTTACCATGGCCCATGTCGCCTTCGTACTCGATGTTGTGCTTGGCGCAGACCGCGTCGCTGCAGAACTTGAAAGCATTGTCCACCGTATCGATGACGATCGTCTTGAACGGATGATTGCCCTGGGCGACCAACTTGCAGGCAGCCAGGAAGTCGTCCCAGGTGTACGTGGGCACCCGAAACACCTCCAGGTGGCTGAGGCCCGGTTCGCATTCGAAGAAGATCGCTTCGGGCCAGCGGGAAGCGAAACTAGATTTCCCTAACTTGGGGGCCGAGTAGAGCAGCACGGTCTGCTTGCCGAGCTCGGTGATCGGCTTGGTGCGCTGGGTTGGCAAAGTCACGGTCATGGGGGTGCTCCTTTCAGAAAATGGGTTGCTCGGATTCGACGGGGGTCAGTTCCTCGTGTGGCAGGACGATCTCGTACAAGTTGTCCACCACGTTCGGATTGAA
>SKKK01000056.1 GCA_007121535.1 Planctomycetaceae bacterium
CAAAACGCGGGACATCGGGTGTATCCATACTTGCTCCGCGGCCTGGAGATTGAGCGTCCCAATCAGGTTTGGTGCAGTGATATCACGTACATTCCGATGCGTCGAGGTTTTATGTACTTAGCACCGTTCGAGAAATACCTGACGCACTTTCTGCCCCTCACCCTGCCCTCTCCCACGAGGGGCGAGGGAACATCGGACAGTTATTTCTCGAACGGTGCTTAGTGGCGGTCCTGGACTGGTTCAGCCGGCACGTCCTGAGCTGGCGTCTGTCCAACAGCATGGATGCCGACTTTTGCATTGAGGCCCTTGAGGAGGCATTGGAGACGGCAACCCCGGAAATCTTCAATACGGATCGAGGAGCTCAGTTCACAGGTCGCGAACACACCGAGGTTCTGAAGTCGCAGGGGATAACTGTGGCATCAACGGCGTCGACGACGTTTCGATCGACGTTTTTGTCGCAGTCTTCGACGCCGACTTTGGCGAGATTCCAGCGGTGGCAGTTCTCGGCCTGTGCCTTCCACCTCGTCCCGGTCGACTTCGTCGTCATCGAACTCCGGGAATTCGATCTCCTCATAGTCCAACGAGTCGTACTCGTCCATGTCATCGTCGTCCTCCTCGTAATCATCCTCTTCATCGTCTTCTTCATCGTCCTCCCAATCATCGTCCTCGTCCATGTCGTAATCGAAATTCGACACAAAGCTTCTGAGGTATTGGATGTTTGCGAACAGGACGAGCAGCAGGCTTTGGAGAAACCCGAGCACGAGACACAACAGAGCGACGCTTGCGACAATCAACGCCGTGTTAAATTCCACAGCGGGCACAAGCCAATGCAGCAGCCAACCGGACAGCAGCGTACCGCCAAGAAAGCCGATGTAGGCGATCAGAACAAGAACGATGACAAACACTGCGAGTTTCATGGTTGTCCTTCGGATGGTAGGGGGCGGCGAGCGATCAACGAATACAGCACGGGCAAAAGGAACAAAGCGACCACCAAGGTGCTGATCATACCTCCTACGACGACGATGGCAAAGGGGCGCTGGATTTCGCTGCCGACACTGGTGGAGATCGCCATCGGCAGCAGGCCCAGGCAATCGGTCAGCGCCGCCATCAGGATCGGCAGGAATCGTATGCTGGCGCCGACAAGCACGGCGGCCAAACGTTCCTCGCCGATTCGCCACCGGTCAACGCGAACGGCAAGGAAACCAGGATGACCAGGAAGCTCTGCATCGAGTTCAAGGCGCCGTAGAGCAATCCCAGCACCACGATCGGCGCGATGGGGACGACGATTTGCAGTCGGGCGATGGCTCGCTGTTGATTCTCGAACTCGCCCGCCCACACGAAGTAATGGCCTTCGGGTGGTTGCACGTGCTGCCGGACCGCTGCGATGGAATCGCGGACGACCGAGCCCAGGTCACGGCCTTCGGCATTGAACTTGATCGCCAGATAACGGCTGTTTTGCTCGCGCGGAATGAAGGTCCGTCCGGGGGCTTCGCGGATATCAGCCACGTCGCGCAGGGGAACGTTCGCTCCCGTACGTCGCCCTCAAGAAAACGGCCTTCGACCAATCGCTCGGCGCGATCGAAATGCTCCAGAGACTCGCGCAACACCCGTACAGCCTCTTCCCGGACCGACAACGAGGCGAAACGGTGTTTCACTTGAAAGACCAGATCCGCGTATTCGGCGAAAACCTCGGCCTGAGCCGCTGACAGCTCCAGATCGGCCGTCATGATGGCGGCCCCTCGTTGACCGAACAAGAGAAGTGGTTGCGAAACCGAGAACTGATTGGGATCGTTGGCCGCATCGGAATCGCCCGTCATGGTGACGAATCTCTCGTAGTGAAACTCGGGGTTCAGCAGCAACTCGGCCTGCATCCGGTCGGCATGGATCACGTTCAAGGTTGTTCTCAGAGCCGCCATCCTGGGCGTCTCGCGGAACATGGAAAGCATTTCGGAAAGACGCAACGATTGCGTGGGAAAGATCTCCTCCATCAACGCAGCCGTCGTCGGTGCCTCGGGTTCAGAGGAGGCCGCCGCAAGCGTCGGTTGCGGCGGCTGTTCCAAGGTCGTTCCGATTGCCGTCTGCACTGGGTAAACCCGCGCCGGGTAATCGATCTGCAAATGAGCGGTGGGCTCAGGCCATGGAATCGATCTGTCGTCAAACGATTCTCGGCCACTCGCACAGCCCAACGACATAACAGACAGCAGCGCCAGCAATGCCGTCGATGCAACGATCGCCAGTAGGCCGGCGTGTGTTCGCCTGGCATCGCGTTCGAATTCTCTGAACTGCCCAGTCATGCGCGTTCCCTGTTGCATGCTGGGTGTGTATCTGTTGCATGCTGGGTGTGTATCAACGCCCGGTACCTCTGGCGTCGACGAAAGGCCGAGCATCTGAACTCGGCTTCGAAATGTACCGGCGAGTCTTCCGTAGCCGCTGAATGAAAACGGCGGCGGTTCGTCCGCATGATCGAAATGCACACTGTTCCGTTTGCGGGGATTGCAATTGCGATGAATTGGTCTAACCTGACGGAAGTTGCGAGCGGAATGTGTTCCGCCCGGTATGCGAATGAACCACCGCATGGCACCAGGAGAAATCGAATGAGAAGCGTGATGCTTTGTCTTGCATTGTTGCTGGGATGGACGTCGAATGCATTGTTGGCTGAGGAGCCTGAGAAACTGAATGTCCCACCGGAAGGCTTTCGGGCATTGTTCAACGGACAGGATCTGAGCGGTTGGAAGGTCAACGACCGAATTCGAGAACACTGGAAGGTCATCGATGGCGTGCTGGACTATAACCCCATGGCCGGCGACCTGTGGACCGAGGAATCGTTTGAAGATTTCGTGTTGATGGTCGATTGGCGGTTGAAGACCGCTCAGGAATTGTACGGGACGGAAACCGAGCCGGATGGTTCGCCCATCGCCCACTCGCCGGATTCCGGCATCTATTTGCGAGGAACGTCCAAAGCCCAGACGAATATCTGGGTCAACCCGCTTGGATCCGGTGAGGTCTGGGGGTATCGGACCGATCGGAACATGCCCGAGTCGGTACGTCAGGGAGTCACGCCCTCGGTGAACGCCGACAAACCATTGGGCGAGTGGAACCGCAAGATCATCACCATGCGCGGCGACCGGCTGACCGTTGTCATGAACGACCAGACGGTCATCGAGAACGCTCAACTGCCCGGCGTGCCGCCCAGCGGTCCCATCGCTTTGCAGCATCACGGTCGATTGGACGAAGCTACCGGCCGTTGGGTCGGCGGCCCCAGTTGCGTCCAGTTCCGCAACATCTTCATCAAGGAACTACCCACCGAACCGTAGGGTGAGGCAACCCTGCAAGCCAAGGGAGCAAGGGAGCAATTAGGTGCCATCGTTTTGATAGGTGCCACCCATCTATCTATTGGCAAAACGGTTCCGGCGAGTAAACTAGACCGACACGGAAGACATAGCAAGGGACGAGCGGTTCGAAGCGAGCAGATTGACGCGGGTGAGATTCGCATTGTGCATGCCTCTGTTTAGCGTTGCGTCCGCAAGGCATTCGAGGACCGACGGCGGGAGGGGCGCAGCGTGAGGGTCTGCTCGAAGGCGTTTCATTGGGCAGTTATTTCAGCGCGGATTCCGAGCGATTACGGCAACTCGCTCAGCAACGCGGCCGCCACACAATCGAACTTCATTGCGGAAGACCAACTCTTGGCAATCACGTGCGATTCGTTCGAACGCACGCTGCTGACGCTCAAGATTCTCGATCCGGAACTGGAATCGTGGATCTGGCAGGACAGTCCGCAAGTGGCCGTCGTCGGTTTCACGGGCGGATTGTTGCGCGACGCCTTGCGGAACGAAGGTCAGTGGCGGGACCGGCCGATGTACCGTGGATTTCGCCTGGACGCTGTGCTATAGTCTGTCACGAATCAACACGAATCGAGGACCATGCTATGCCCATCGAAATATCTTGCACGGGGTGCAGCCAGTTGCTGCGGGTTTCGGATCAACACGCCGGAAAGAAGGCGCGGTGCCCGTCGTGTGGGACGATCGTCCAAATACCCAAGTTCGGGCCTGATGAGCCTTCGCCACTGCCTGCTGATGATCCGTTTTCCGATAGTTTCCCGCAGCAATCGGAACCAAAGCCGAACCCCTTCGCCGATCGGCCGCCGTCAACCCCCAACCCGTATTTATCGCCTGCTCAACCGTCGGGCCGATCGGGTGGTTTTCAGAAGGCTCATCGGGGCGGTCTGGTGCTGACGTTCGGCATCGTGGGCGTGTTGTGTTGCATGCCGCTGGGAATCGCCGCCTGGGTGATGGGCGCTTCGGACTTATCTGAAATGCGGGCCGGTCGGATGGACCCCGGAGGCATGGATACAACTCGCGTCGGGATGATTTTAGGGATCGTCTCGGTCGGATTGGCTGTCTTGGGCATTGTGGTGAATGTCTTACTGATGGTTGTTGGTGCTGCGTTGTAAGCACCGGTCCGCGATTTCTTGACCGATCATGGACGCTCTTGTATGGCATGCCGCAGTTCTTGGGGAACCGATTGAATCCCAGATGGAATCCAAAATGTTCGCTGGAACTTGAAGCGTCCGGCGAGTAGGCTAGAGTTTAGGAACTCTGTGGGGAATGTACGGCTTTGTACGCCTTATTTTTTGGAGACACTCTGATGTTGGATGGTTCGATCATGTGGCAAAAGGCTGTGAATGGGTCGTTGCTTCGTGCTTTTCTGGTCTTGATTTTGATGGCTGCGACGGCGATTGCCGAGGATCAGCCAGCCGAGAAGCCGGCAGACAAGCCGACCGACGAACCGGCGGCCGAGGCCGCTGAGGCCGAAAAACCGGCCCCGCAAGAGCAGCCCAAGACGGCGACTGTGGAAAGGGGATTGCTGAGAATCACGTTGGATTTGGACGGGACCTTTGTGGCTCAGACCAGCGAAGAGATTGTGGTCCGTCCCGAAGAGTGGACTTCGTCCGGTGGGTTCATCATCGATCGGGTGGCTCGGCACGGAGCCCGCGTCAAGCAGGGGGACGTGCTGATCCAGTTCGACACAACGAGAATCGACCGAGCGATCGAAGATCTGGAAGCCGAGCTGCAGATCAATCAATTGAGCCTGCAGCAATCGGAACAGAGCCTGCGAGCATTGGAAGAATTCACGCCGATCGACTTGGAAGCCAACCAGCGGACGGCGCAGCAAATGGAGGAAGACAAGCGGTTTTACTTCGACCATCAGCGTCCTTTCAACCTCCG
>SKKK01000303.1 GCA_007121535.1 Planctomycetaceae bacterium
ACGGGAACCGAACAAGGACTACTTCGCCGACTGCAGGTGTGACCACGCCACGTCCTCCTCGGGTCGGTCCCAATCTTCGGCCAATGCGGCTTCGCTGAACAGCGCGATTTCGTCAGCAAAGCGGGTGGTTGGTCGTTCATCGAGGATCGTGACCAGAGCGCGTCGTGGAACGGTCAACTGGATCGACTCCAACAACTGGACTTTTCCGTGTTCATCAACGACAGCTTCCAAAGTTTGAATCATAGCCTCCTCCGATGGGGATCATGGGTCGGGATCGACTTCCGACCGTATGCATTCTACGCGAACGTGCAGCGTCGTGGAACCCATACTGGTGTGCCACCTCGGGTACCCAGATACTAGGGTTTCGCTGGCGTCGCCCTCCATCGTTCACCGGGCCTTCCGCGTTACGCATCCGCGTCGCTCCCAGGCCGCTGGTCCGGTGACCGTGGCCGGAAGCGACCCCGGGGTGCGCGGAGTACCGCGACCCCGGGCTTTGGAGTTCGACGCCGTTGGCGTCAGGGTACCGAGGTCACGAACCATCGGGATGACAGGCCAACCCGCAAAGCACGACACCCTATGCACCCGACCAGATATCTCTTGTTGGAATCGGGCGAAAGGCGTGGGGGAGTCGTTTTCGCGTGACCTGCTTCCCCTGTGGCCCCCGAGCGCCGAGCGGGGAGTCGGCCGGGTCCCGCTCAGCGCTCGGGACCCACACGATCGTTGGCCGAGAACGACTCCCGGCCCCGTTACGTCCCCCATGCAAGGCTGCCTTCATTGACAAGAAACTCCTGGCCGGGTGCTTACCGCTCGGGCCGCGGTCCGAACAATTGTTGCAGCCCGCGTCCGATCCCCTGTTCTATCGCGCCGCTGGCAGCATCCTGCATCATCCGCTGGTTCAAGTCGGCCAGCGCGCGGCGATCCGCCTTTGGCTGCGAAAAGGAACCTTGGATCGGCAACTGCAGCGTCGTGCCTTTCAGACCCTGCAATAGCGGTCGGTTGGCAATCCAGCGGTCCTGGATCGGCAGCTCGGCCAGCAAGGCCAGGGTCTGGTCGAAACCGACCGATCCGCTGGTGCGCAACACCAGGTCGCCTGCCGTGACCGTCAATCCGCGATGATGCACGCGGCCCTGCTGCACATCGAAAGGCACTTGCTGTTCGGGCAAGACCAGCCAGGTCGTCGCCTGATCGTCGCGGCTGGACCGCCCACTATCGATGATCGTCCGCAACTGTTGGGCGGCGCCTAGAAACTCTTGAGCCAGCGGACCGGGGCCCACTCGGCCTCCGTGGATCGTCAGCACGCCTCGAGCGCTGGTCGACGTCGAATCTGGCACGGTCACGCTGGCGTTGTCCAACGCCATCGAAAACGTCCCCTCGGCTCGCGTCGCATCCGCCAAAATGGGCGCAACGTACTTCAACCACGTCTCGCACAACTCGGGCGAGATGTGAACGTTTTCCAGCAGGGAACCCTTGTCCAGCATCAATCGGACCGGCAGGGCCGACAGATCCAAACGAGGCTCTCCGATAATGCGTCCTTGGCCGATCGGCACGTTTAACGGATCGAGCTGCAACATGCTGTGACGAAGCGTTCCCTGCAGATCGGCCGCGCCCAGTCGAAGACCGTACAGATCCATCGACTGCCATCCGGCCCGAGCATTGCCTCGCCAGTCCGCGGGTACCAGTGCCGCCGTCGTCGCGGTTGTCGTTTGCGACCGGGAACTGCTGGTCGCCAGCGGCGCGGAACTGGCCGTCGTACCGGCCATCCGCAACGGGCCGGCAATCTGGAACCGGCCCTGCTGCCGTCCTGCCATTCGGATCGATTCGCCCAAGGACGGCTGAAGTTTGCGAGTCACGTGTGCCAGATCATATTCCAGCGTCCCCTTCAGATCGGCATTCGCCTGGTCCGTCAAGCGGTCGATCTGGCCCTGGACCTCCAACTGCAATTCGGAAGCTGCAACGCTCAGCCGGTTGATCTGCAACCGATCTTCGGCAGCATCATACCGCTGGCGTCCTGAAAGACGAATCGCGGGCTCGCGCCAAATCTCCTGCCACGACTGCGGCGCCGAAACCGCTCGCATCGCAGCGCCCGCCGCCGCTTGATGGCCCGTCGCATAAGCGAAATCGACCACGTCCATCGTCCAATCCAGTTGCGTCGAATGATCCTCGTGAGCGGCCACCAGGGTACCCGTTGCCGAGCCATTCAGCCGGCTGGTCGACGGCTGGTCCGGCGTCTGGAACCATCTGGTCAAGCGATGGAGATCTGCACGATAACCGATCGATCCCTTCAGGCTGGTCCGTTCCCCGGGAAGTTGGATTTGAATGCCTTGAGCCCGCATGGCGACGGTCGAACTGGTCAACGTGGTATCGGCGGCGTTGAAGACGTTCGCGTCCAGATCCCAGAAACCGGCTGTTTCGACTCGGACGGTCGGTTCGTCCAGGAATACGCCCAGATCATGGTTTTGAGCGCGCATTTCTCGGACCGTCAGGCGCACCGGGTCGGCTGCCACACGTTGAGGATCGACCGTAGCATGGGCCGTCAGTTCGATCGTCCCGGCAGCCTGCCAACCGTTTAGACTGACCATCGGTTGCAGGCGGGGCAACCAGGTTTCCAAGAGACCGCTGGCTTGGACTTGCAGCGGCCAAGTCGCTTGTGGCCAAGGTGAACGAACCGCTTCGGCTAATCGCACGGTCAATCGGTCGTTCGCCGAGCGCAGATCGAAGCTGGCGACCGGAACCTCAGCCACGTTGCCCTGGTCCAGCCGAGCTTGGCCTGCGACGTCCACAATCAAATGATCCTCTTTCCAGGGAAGCAGGTCGGCCATCGCGAGTTCGAATTCGCGCAGTTCGATGCGGCCAGTTGTCTCCCAACGCTCGGCCAACGACTGCTCCCATTGCAATCGCCCGTCGACGCGACCGGCCATTCGAAAATCGCCCAGATCGACCAACCGGCCGATCTCGGTCATCATGCGGTTCAAATCGCCTTGGATGCTGGCGGAACCCGAGTTCCAACGTCCGCGGGCGACCACGTCCATAAACTCCGCGCGGCACACCAGTCGATCGATCACCGGTCCGTCGGCCGTGTACCGAAAATCGGCCGAAGCCGAGACGGGTTCTTTCCAAGAAACCGGTCGACCGTCTTCGATCGCGGCCAGATTGGCTGCTTGCAGGCTGGTGGAAAAACTCGGTTCTCCGCCGGTTTGGCTGGCCAAGGAAAACGTCAAGTCACCAGATGTGATCTTGGTCGTCGGACGGATTCTCAACATTCGGGGCATCATCGTTGCCACAGCCGCAACATCCAGACGACCGGAGACCTGTACATCCTCTTTCTGCAGATCTCGGATCAGATTCACCCAATCGAACCTTTGTTCGTTGCCTTTTGGCAACGCACCGCGAGCTTCAAGACGTGCAAAATCGCTCTCGAGCACCACGTCTTCCAGTCGCCATTGGCCCTGGATCTGAGAGACCTGGCCCCGAATTCCTAACGAATTCGAAACGACCGTATCTTCACCGATCCATGCCGGGGATCGTAGGACGAACTGCCGGGCGTTCAGATCGCTGAGTCTCCATTGCGGATTGGCCAACCCGTCATCCCATCGGCATTCTCCTTCAGCGGACGTGATTCCCGCCAATTCCACGTCCAGACCCGCGCGACGCAACACCGAATTCACGGGGCTCAACGACAGGTTGGCCACTTGCAAAACCAACTGGCCGGCCCCCAGCGTCTGCGTTGGGTCTTCTGCCGCCTGACAAACCAGCTCGGCCGTGATTCGTCCGGGCGCTGCCCCGCCGTATCGCACGTCCGACTCGACTCGCATTGCCAACCAAGGTCCTTCCCGCTGAGACATGCTTAGATCCAGGTCCAGATCTTCCAGTTTCCAATCGCCCGCACTGGCATCCTGGACCTGGACCGTCGCGCCGGTCACTTTGACGTGAAATCTTTCGACGGTATCGCCACCACCCGGCTGGTCCAGGTAGTTGCTGAGCGCATCTTCCCAATTGCTGCCATCGGGTCGCAGGCTCAGGAAGATCGCTGGGGTCTCCACTTGAAAACCGCCCGGATCGCGTCGATTCCAAATCAGGCTCAGCAGACTCCGCTGGCTGCGCAACGATGGGACTTGGGCCAGCGGCGAGCCCGACGAATCCACAGCGACGATATCGCGAACGGCCACGGGCGAAAGCCAACCCAAGGAGGCCGAACCGACCGTGATTCGTCCGTCAAAATCCACCAGCGCGGCGGATAGGATCTTGTGCAACAGCCCGGTATTGGCGACGATCGTAGGCGCCGTGGCTACCAATGCGGTGGCCAGGACCAAAAAGGGTAGAATACCGAACAACCAACGGCGGCGAACGATGCGCCGCAACCGCAGCACGCGTTTTCGAATAGATCGTTCCTGATGCGGTTCGCTCTGCATGATAATGTTCCTGTTCCATGGAAGAGTCTTGGCATCCGGGCCAAGCGGTGGAGATTCTAGGCAAAACCGACGCGGCGGCATAGATCGAATCGACGGGTTAGGTGCTTGATGTCCGAGTATCCGCAAGTTTTTCGTGTAAAGCAGTGCTTTGAACGGCCTCGCGTCGACGACGTGGCCGCCGAAGTCGAACGACAGCTTGCTACGCTAGCGTTGGCACAGCAAGTCCGGCCCGGTCAAACGGTCGCGATCACGGCGGGTAGCCGTGGAATCGCAAATCTGGCCGTGATCTTGCGAGCGATCGTCGATCATTTTCGCCGACTGGGCGCCCAACCTTTGCTGATCCCGGCTATGGGCAGCCATGGTGGCGGGACAGCCGAGGGCCAGCGCGAATTGTTACGAGCCTATGACGTCACCGAATCCTTCTGTGGCTGTCCCGTGCAAAGCAGTATGGAGACGGTGGTCGTCTGCCAGGCGGCGGAGGGCTTTCCGGTACACTTCGATCGATACGCCTTCCAAGCCGATCACGTGGTTGTTTGTGGACGGGTCAAACCGCACACGAATTTTGTTGGCGAGATCGAGAGCGGCCTGATGAAGATGTTGCTGATCGGTTTAGGCAAGCATGAAGGCGCCAAGATTTATCATCGCGCGATCAAGGACCACAGCTTCGACAAGATCGTCCACAGTGTCGCCAACCAAGTGCTGGCTCGATGCTCGATCCTGGCAGGTCTGGCCATCGTCGAGAACGGCTACGACGAGACAGCCGCGATCGAAGCCGTTCGCCCGCAGGACTTTGCAACGCGTGAGAAGGTC